>CAZISU010000712.1:0-4169 GCA_964541935.1 uncultured Planctomycetaceae bacterium
CTCTGGCTCTGGATACTCTCATAACATATGGAGCAGGTTTTGGGGAGCACTCCACCCCCACCCACCTCCCAGGCACAAAAGTCCGCCTAAGCATCTTCACCACATATACGTATCTCAGATAGCCAACAGCCCAAGGCTCGGCGACCTGCCGTGTACGAGAAAAGTTTTCCATGCGCACGAAAACTCGCCACAACCTGAAGAGATTCTCAATACCCCAACGAGACATGCCAGAAAGGTTTCCGCTTTGGCCACCCAGTTGTTTTTCTAGTGCTAGACTTCACTCAGACAAGGCGTGAACTCAACGCCCCCGTCTGATTTGTTTCGTGTGGCAACAAATAATCCGATTATTCCGCTAGTGCGGGATTCGAAAAACTCGGCAATCTGGAAGTCACAAGAAGCGTGGGCAGAACCACAAAGACGTAACCTACTGTTTGATAGTGAAACGCCCGGTTTCGACCGCGGCCGCCCAACTACCAGAGACCAATTTGAATTAATAACAACTGAGAGCATCGATGGGCTTTCTTAAAAAATTTTTCCGCAACGTCTTCCGCGATGGGTCAATGCCCATCGGCACCAGTAGCTTCGAGCACCTCACCGAAGAGGACCTCGAAGCACATTTGGGTGTGTGCCGGTACGGCGACTTCATGCTGACAGACGCAATCCGTCCCTCGTACGACCTGCAAGTCGTACCGTGCCAAGGATTCCGCCACGATGCATATCGCGACGACGAAACTCAATCGACCGTTCCCGTCCTGATGGGCGCCGTCTCTCGCGAACATCTGTTCGAGTCGTTCATGGAACTGCTCGATCCGCTGGGCAGCGTGGCCGATGTGGTATTGGAAACCAGCCATAGCCGCGACCAGACCGGACACACCGATCTGTATCGCGAACACATCGACATGCCCGTCCTCAAGAGCATCCTTTGGGAATACGAAGATCTCTTGACAAACGACGGCTGCCTGGGCATCGCCGTACTCAACCCCGGCATTCCGCAGGAAGTTCAACTCGACGAGCACAAACTGCTGATCGTCTACGGCGAGAACCAGGGCCCCTTCGAAGATGCCTTCGCCGATCGCGGCGTACGTCAGGAAGAACAAATCAAGTTCATCACCGAAGCCGAACACGTGCATTCGTCCAGCGACCAATACGCCGACCTGTTCGACGAGCTGAAAACCCGCCTGGGGATGGACTGCGAGTATATGTAGACTCCGTCCCCCCACTGCTTACCGGCGTTCGAAAGACAGAACGCCGGCGGGGCATCTAGAGGGCAATTGCAAGCACGCCGGCGAGGCTCTCGTCGGCATATGGATGGCTCCAGCCGTCCTTTCTTTCCAATCCTCTGCTAGCCCGGATTATTCATGAACCAGTGTTTTCTCTTGAAATACTAACCCGAAGCGCAAGCGAGGGCCGGTAAACACAGAAAAAACGTCGCACTCCCCTCGCTTGCGCTTCGGGTTAGTATGGCTCATGAATAATCCGGGCTAGGATTATCCACATAGTGCTGTGCTGCTGCTCGGCAAAGTTAGACGGGGCATCAAGAACTGACGGGGCATCAATATCCGCACTAGCCGGTGAATCCACGGATGTCTCTCTTCTCTCGACTTCGCTTCAACACTACCCCCCACCATCGATAATTCCCACCTACGCCAGATTGCCAGCATCTTTTAGATTGACTACTGCTTTTAATACAATACACTTCACGTGTAAGTTAAACATTTCAAAGCAGGGAATCATCGTATATGTCAGTAATCTGCCCCGCTCAAGAAGCACCCGCTGCCTCGAGCAACGAAGGCTTAGTGGCTATCCCCGTCAATGCACTCCGCAGCAGTTGTCTCCAATGCGACATCTATATTCAGCGGGAATCATGCGGTGTGCCAATCCTTTATCGTCGAGAATCGCATCCGCTTACAGAAGCCGACCTCGATCGCTTGGTGAAACGAGGAATTCAAACACTTTATATCACCAAGTCGCATGAGGCAACCTTTCGGCAGCGGATGTATGAGGAAGTTTGCCAAAACGAGTCTATCCCTCTGGCCAAACGATACAAGGTGCTTAGTGAGATCAATAAGGCGGAGTTCGAGAATGTCTTTCGCAACGAGAAATTAGACGGCATGATCGAGTTCAGCGATAGTTTGGGTAATCAGCTAAGCGAGTTGGTTTGCAGGCAAGACCTCATAGTAGACGAACTGTTCTCAATGATGGAATTTGACAACGCAACCTACACCCATTCCATCAATGTGGCCACCTATAGTCTAATCCTGGCCAACCGATTGGGAATCCGTGACACACCCGAATTGCAATCCATCGCCACTGGCGCATTGCTGCACGACATCGGTAAACGTCACGTTCAACTTGCGGTGCTCAACAAGCCCGGCCCTTTAAGCGAACAGCAGAGAAATCACATTGAACAGCACCCCACCATGGGATTCCTAGAATTGGCTCAACGAGAGGATCTCAACTGGGGGCAAATAATGATGGTTTATCAACACCACGAGCAGGTAGACGGATGCGGCTATCCCACCGGCATAAAAGACAAGGAAATTCATCCTTGGGCCCGCATCTGCTCGATCGCCGACGTTTTTCACGCCCTGACTTCAGCGCGACCCTACAAAGCTCCCATGTCTACAGACGCGGCCCTTGACATACTCGAAAAACAATCCGGAAAATCCCTTGATGAGGAGATGGTTAAGTGTTGGCACACAACTGTAAAGACAATCCATTGCTTGAAGGTCTAATTAGCAAATTTCGTTGCGATATCTTACTGCCTACTTCCATGGTGGATCTTTTCGATAGAGACACGTCGGATCCCATAATGGCTAACGACCAACGTCGTTTCAAGCGTTGGCGGTTTGTCAGCTATGGAGCCCTGGAGTGCAGGCAGACTCTTGAAGCATTGAAACGTTCGCCAAGCTGGCATCGCATCTATACCAAAGACATCTCGCGAGGAGGACTCGCCTTCCTGCACAGCGAACAACTCTACCCTTTGGAACAAATGCGCATACTCTTACCAACCAAAACCATAGAACCGATCTGCCAGCATAGCCAACAGAGCATCATCGAAGTCAAACGCTGCCGCCGCTGTGGTGATCGGTGCTATGAGATCGGCGGCGTTTTCGCAGATCAGTTTCGCGATGATTCATGCTAGCGTTTTTCAGGTTTAGAAAAGCAGGGCGCGCACAATCACACGCCCTGCTCAACTGGAGCTTCGCCCTCCCCTGCCCCTTTTCAACAGGCTAAAGAGTTTTCGGAAAATCGCATCGTACAACCGCCTCGAATTCCTCTGACGTCTTGGCCCGTGCCGCATTTGCGCGAAAGTGGCGTGCGCCGGGCAGACCGCGGGCATAGCAACATGCATAGCGGCGCATGAGAATTGTCCCCCTTTGCTCACCAAAACGATCCACGATCCGCCGGTAATGGTCCAATAGGATCCGCTCCTGCTCGGCAAGCGTTGGCTGCGGCGGAATCGATTCGCCGGCCAAAGCCGCGCTGATCTGCGAAAACAGCCAGGGACGCCCCAACGCTGCCCGACCGATCATTACCCCGTCTACCCCGTAGCGGGAGAACGCCAGCAGAGCCGCTTCGACCGTGGTAATATCTCCGTTGCCGATAAGCGGAATCCGCCGCAGGCTTTGCTTCACCCGCGCGATCGCCTCCCAATCGGCTTGCCCACGATACATGTCCTTGGCCGTGCGACCGTGTACGGTGACGGCAGCCGCGCCGGCCTCTTCGACCGCCAGGCAAACCTCACTGGCCGTGATTTGCTCGCGCGACGGTCCCAGGCGAATCTTCGCAGTCACGGGCGTGGGGGCACAGGCCTCGACCACCCGTTGCACAATCGCCCCCACACGTTGCGGATCGCGCAATAAGTACGACCCGCTCTCGGCCTTCTGGGAAATGGCCCGCGCCGGGCAGCCGAAATTTATGTCCACCACGCTCACGGCAAACTCTCGCGCAAGCCGACGTCCCACCGCTGCCAGGGTTTCGGGGTCGTTGTCCCAAATTTGCACCGCCAGCGGACGCTCTTCGTCGGCCACGCCCCAAAGCCGCTGCGGGGTCTCCTCGCCGCGTGCGTCCATCTCCAGCACGCCGCGAGCGCTGACCATCTCGGTAGCCGCCAGACCAACGCCCCCAAAACGCCGCAATATGCGACGATATGCATAATTGGTAAA
>CAZISU010000713.1:0-4169 GCA_964541935.1 uncultured Planctomycetaceae bacterium
TTCCAGGGAAGATTTGACCGATCTGCCGAACCGTTATCATTCGCCGCGGCGCTTATCTGGGCTCTGCACCCGCTGAACACCGAGAGCGTCGTTTACATCACCCAACGAACGGAATTGATGATGGGGATGTTCTATCTGGCAACGCTTTACTGCAGCATCCACTACTGGTCGACGTCGCATAAGGTGGCACGGGCGACCTACTTGGTACTGGCAATATTGGCTTGCATGTCGGGCATGCTCTGCAAGGAGATGATGGCCTCCGCGCCGGCCATGGTGCTGCTGTTTGAGCGCACCTTTATCTGCGGGTCATTTCGTCGCGCCCTGAGCCGATCGTGGCCGTTATATGTCGGTCTGGCGTTGGCGTGGGTGCCTTTGCTTGCGCTGAACTATAACGGGGCTCGCACCCCGGCGGCTGGCTTCGGTCTGGGAGTGGCGGCTCATGAATGGTGGTTCACGCAGGCGGAAGTCATATTTTTGTACCTGAAACTGGCAGTCTGGCCATGGCCGCTAGTGATTCATTATGAGATTCCCTACTTGAAGACAGTTGCCGAAGCTTGGCCCTGGCTGTTAATGGCAGGCTTGCTGATGCTTGCAACTCTCGTACTCTTTTGGCGGCGTTCGGCAACCGGATTCGTGGCGGTTTGGTTCTTTGCCGTATTGTCTCCCACCTTGGTCATTCCGTTGGTCTCCGAAACAGCCGCGGAACGGCGGATGTACGTTCCTCTGGCAGCCATCGTGCCGCTTCTGATCGTAGGTGGATACCTGGCGCAACAACAAGCCTGGCGATCCGTCGCACGACGCGCGGGATGGGAGTCGATTCGCCGTGGACCTATCGCGGTGTTTTCCGTTGCGATAATCGCGCTGCTGATCGGGTTCGGATACATAAGCAATCACCGCTTAGTCGCCTATCAAGACGAACTCTCCCTTTGGCAAGACGCTGTCGTACACCAGCCTCACGATCCACTGGTTCGGCAGAACTTGGGCATCCAACTCGCCCAGGCAGGGCAGCTTCCGAAAGCGATTCTGCATCTCGAAGAGGCAGTGCGGCTTGATCCCGACTCCCACCGGGCTCACTACAACCTGGCACGATCGCTCGAACAATCCGCGCGGCCTCAAGACGCCATCGATCACTATCGAACGACTTTGAGGTTGTGCCCCGACGATCCCGCGTCTCACTATAATCTGGCTCGATTGCTTGCGAACGCCGACCGCACGTTACAGGCCAAAGAGCATTATCGGCAAGCGATTGCGGCGCAGTCTGACTTCTCCGCAGCCCACACAAACCTGGGAGCTCTGTTGCTGAGCACGGGGCATAAGCAGGAGTCGGTCAAGCATTTCGAGTCGGCACTACGGGGGCAAGAGGATTTGGCTAATTACATGAATCTTGCAATGGCTTATGCGCAAGTAAACCGTGTGGCCGATGCGATTCCCATGGCAGAGAAGGCCCTGGATTTAGCCCTCTCTGAAGGTGAAACGTCGCTGTCCGGGGAGATCGAAGCGGCTTTGATATTCTATCGCGAGCAACGCTCCACACATTAAACAGGTTTACGTGATAAGTTCGTCTTCCTGATAAGTGTCGTGATCCGTGTTGACGTTCCATAAATCGTGGGCTCGATTGTCCAACAAATTTTCGGCCGCCAGCATGCCCATCAGAATACTGTGATCTTGATTATTGTATTTAAACGTCCCACCGCGGCCGATGGGAGTCAGTCCGCGAAAGTTGTGCAAGTAATTGGCAATTCGATCGATGCGTTCGCGATAGCCGCGCAGATAGATCGGATAACATCTGCGAGCGCGGATGACGTGTCCTGCTATGATCGGCTCGTCGCGCAACAGCATGGTCGACCGCAGTTCGCGGGTCGCCTGTTCGATCAGGCGCTCGTCGGGTGCGGTCCAAATGGGATCGGAGTCATTACACCAGTGCTCGATGGCGAGAATGGTCGTTCGCGTCTCGCCATACAACTGGGGCACCCAATTGCGAAAATTTGTCACGCGACCCATCTTCAAATCGGGATCGTGAATATACAACCATTGATCGGCAAACAGCGAATCACTGTCGACGTGCAAATACACGAATATTGTATTGCGAAACCGTAGGCCATCAGCGGCATCGCGCACGTCCTCCGGAATGTCAGTCAATCCGCTAACAAGGTCCGTAAGCGGCATGGTGGAAACGACGTGGTCGAAATGTTCCTCGCGGCCGTTGGGCAACTCGATACCTTTTATATCGAAGCCTTCGTGAAGGATCCGCTGCACTGGGCATTGCAGATGGACTCGACCGCCGTTCTCACGTAGCCGGTCGGCCATTTTCTCGTACACCGCACCAGCTCCGCCTAGCGGATACGGGAAACGCTCCACCAGAGTCTTGTGCCGCCTTCTGCTATGCGGCGAAAGTGCGCTTTTGACGGCTTCGAAAACTGATAGCTTCTTGATCCGCTGTGCAGCGAAATCGGCGCTCAGTTCGCTGCAAGGAACTTCCCACAGCTTCTCACTATAAGGCCTGAAGAATGTATCGAACAGCCGGCGGCCAAAGCGGCTGACGATCCACGACTCAAATGACATGTCGTTCGTTGACGGGAATCCGGGGCGCAACTGTTCCTTCAAATAGCTCACCAGGCAAGACGAGGCATCGAGAAGGCCCATGTTTCGGAACGCGTTCAGCGGCTTGAGTGGGTAGTGTAAGAAACGGCGTTTGTAATAGATGCGTGTAAGGCGATCGATCATCGCGTATTCTTGTCCCAGCACATCGAGCCACAGTTGATTGACGCGAGCATCGGTGCTGAAGAACCGATGGGGCCCCAAATCGACCCGCTGCCCCCACAAGTTGAGCGAGCGAGACAAGCCACCGACGCAAGGCCCGGACTCGTAAACGTCTACTTCAACGCCGCCACGGCTCAATTGCAGTGCGGCCGTCATACCGGCCGGACCCGCGCCAATTACCGCAATCCGCATATGGGTGCCCCAACGAATAGGTATAAGAATGGGAAATCATACAGAGCAGGCGTTCTGCCAAGCACTTCGCACTATAGTATAGATTGCAAGTCGACCGCAAACACCAAATTCAGTCATGGAATCTCTTCGGCGGGGGAATTAAACAGTACAGGTCTAATCTTGTGGTAATGGGTTGACTTGTCACCTGCCTAAATCGCCAATATTAGACCTATCCCGTTTTACCTGTTCAATCGAGGGGCCGAACGCAGGAAGCAAGCCACTTAGCATCCGCCGGTCGTCGAGGCTTTCAAACCGGAGTTCCCGTCTCCGTGGCCTCAGAAGAAGTGCTGTTGGTTTCCTGCTCGCCCGACGCCGTAAGTCATCCCAAGACACCCATTTCACGATTCCACCTCCTTGTCGTATGCCTTTGACGCAACCAAGTAACGAAGAGAAACCACACAGCAGCCAAATCCCATCCTTCTGTCCCAGATTGGGCAGCACGCCGATCTTGGGGCATCATGGGCCAGAGGAAACGTGGAGTTTACAGAATTTTCACCGTTGGACCAAGCCTGAATCATCAGTGCCCGAAGCCCAAGCCAATGACTGCAATGCCAGTAGAGTCGGATGCGTCGAGCACCGCGAGCCCCACCATATTTCTAACAGCCTGTTGAAATCCCCCACTTCAAACTTAATCCTGCCTGATCTCGTTAATCCTGTCAAAATACAAAGGTTATCTACCTTTTGACGACTCACCCTCAGCAGTCAAGAGTCTGGGTGTCTTGAACTTGTGGATTCCGTATTCGGCAGTTTCAGAACATTGCGTAAACGATTGCGATAGCATGGACAATGGTGGGCCAAGTACAGGAACGGCAAACTGACCGAGTACGTGAACGCTGCAACTCCTAGCGGCATCACACAGCCGGCCATCAAGAGAAAGATGAAGGAAACGCGTACCCCCGAATGAGAATAGACAAACACTGCCGTCCCGACGGAAGCCACGGAGAGGATCCCGATCGCCAGCCACACCCGGAAACGTCGGGGAGAACATGTGTTCCGGCAGCGGATAGCGCTAAACGTCATCCCCCACAACATCGCCACGGCGCACGTGCCATACCACAGGATTGCGGGAAACAAATACCTGCACCACACAGTTGTGGAAGAAAAATAGGTTAGAGCGCTGCTGAAAGCCCAGCGCGGCCTCGCTTCGCTCGGCCGCAACCAAAGGAAGAAGGTATCCT
>CAZISU010000714.1:0-4166 GCA_964541935.1 uncultured Planctomycetaceae bacterium
CACATAGCCCTTTATCGACGTGATCGGCGTTCGCAATTCGTGACTTACATTGGCCACGAAGTCCTGCCGCACCGTCTCCAGGCGCCGCAAATGCGTAACGTCTTGGAAAACAATCAGCCCGCCGATTTTATTCCCCTGCGCGTCGCGTAATGCCGTTCCTCGCGCACAGAGCAAGCGGTCGGTTTGGTTGCGGATAACCAGATCTTCTTCTTGGACATCTGATTCCGTGAGAGTTTCCTCGGCGAATTTAAGAAATGCCGGCTGTCGCAGGACCTCGTAGATAGGGCGTCCCCGCGATTTGCCGGGATCAAGATCCAAAAACCGGCTGCCCGCCTCATTGAGCATGATGATTTTGCTCGATGAATCCAGGGCCAGAACCCCTTCGGCCATGCTTGCCAAGATCGCCTGGTGACGGTTTCTCTGTTGCGTAATGGTCTCGATCCGCTCGTCAAGCTGCGTGGCCATGGCGTTCAATGCACCGGCAAGGCTCTCGATCTCGCGACAGCCTTTGACTGGCAGGCGATGGTCCAACGCGCCCTCCGCAAAACGAGCCGCCCCATTGGTCATCAGTTCCAGCGGTCGGCTTATGCGGCGAGCCAAAAACCAACTCAGGGCCGTGATCAAAAATGCCGCGGCAACCGCACCCAGCAGAATGCGCTGCTGAAGTGCCGTGCGCGCCTTCTCGATCGATGTGACCGGCATCGACGCGCGCACAATTCCGACAACTTTTTCGCCTTTTATAATGGGGACCGCCACGTAACAGAAGTCTTGCCCAAGCGTGGTGCTGTGCCTGGTTTCGCGGCCCACGGCCCGCTTGGTCAGAGCCGTAACGATTTCGGGCCGACCGGCGTGGTTGTCCATCCGCGCGGGGTCTTCCTCGCTGTCGGCCAGCACCTTGCCCGAAGGTCCGATTACCGTCAGCCGCGAGCCCGTTGCCTCGCCTAATTGCTTGGCAGCAATGTCGATGTCAATTAAGTCGTTGCCAGAGGTCTCGTGCTCTTGCAGCGGCTTTGCAACTCGCTCGGCAAATATGCGTGCCTCTGCTTCGAGCGAGGCATTGACCTGATCTTTGTGAAAAGATCGCAGCGCAGGCCCAGCCTGTAGAGCTACCAGGGCTAGTACCCCAATGGTGGCTAATAAATACGACGGAAATAGTTGCCAAAATAGACGCGTGGTCATGAAATTATCCTTTTCGTAAATATCATCCTCCTAGCAAATTGGGGTATCTGTCAAGCGTCAATAATGGCGTGCAGACCAATTTAGGCCCGCCCTAGCAGTTAGCTAACAAAAAACTAACAAAAGCCCTTTTTGCCCGCTATAATAAGTGTTGGCTACGGCGGGAATTGCGAGCTTTGGCTACTTTGGGCGTCCAGTTTGGCTCTGGCATCTTGACAGTATGCAGACAAACGCCTAACAATGGTCTTTCTACAGCTTTCGCGGTCCCCTCCGGGACAGAGGACACCATGCAACAAGACCTTTTTGCGTTAAAGATGCACCAGAAGGCATCTTTTTTGAAGATTGAGCAGTTTGCCTCAATCTTAAACGCGATAAACACCAAGAACTAGGACTGCCCAAAGGAATGTCTCGTCTTGTTCACTCGCGCCACGTCGAATGGCTCGTGCGTCTGATTATTTTCTTCGTTGCCCTATATTGCTTTCTTGGGGCAATCGAGATGTTCGGCCACGCGATGAACATCATGGGCGCGGGTGCAGCCGCAAGCTTATTCAGCGGGTTGTCCAATCCGTTTGCCGCATTAGCGGTGGGTGTGTTTGCCACGGTAATGATGCAAAGCTCTTCGGCCACAACAAGCCTTGTCGTGACTTTCGTGGGTGCCGGAACCCTTACCGTTGAGAACGCCATTCCCATCATTATGGGCGCTAACGTGGGAACGTCGATCACAAACACTCTCGTGGCAGTTGGGCACGTTACGCAAAACGCCTCATTCCGCCGGGCCTTTGCCGGGGCCACGGTGCACGATATTTTTAATATCCTGACGGTTATCATACTTTTGCCGCTCGAGCTCACCACGGGTTTCCTGCAACGCTCGGCCGAGTTCCTGCAAGAGTGGGTGGATTTTTTCGTCAACCAAGTACTCGGCGGCGGTGGAGCTTTTAAGAGCCCCATCAAGGCTTCGGTAGAATGGATGCCAGAGGCATACGCCTCGGCCCTGCAAAACGGTCTCGGTCTGGAGGGCAAGTGGTTGGCCGCCGTCTTGATCGTAACGGCCCTGGCAATGCTGATCGTTGCCTTGATCGCAATCACTAAGAACATGCGACTGTTGATGGCCGACAAGATCGAAGGGTGGATCAACCGCGTATTGAAGAAGAGCGGCCTGTTGGGCCTGGGCATCGGAGCCGGCATCACGGCGCTGGTGCAGTCGTCGAGTATTACGACTTCGCTCTTAATCCCCATGTTCGGCGCCGGCGTTTTAACGCTCGAAGCCGGATTCCCCATCATGCTCGGAGCAAACATCGGCACAACGGTCACAGCCCTGTTGGCGGCCACCGTTGCCATTGGACCGGCCGGTCTTACGATCGCCCTGGTCCACTTGCTCTTCAATCTGACCGGCACGCTAATCTTCTTCCCCTTCCGCACAATGCGGCAAATCCCCATTAAACTAGCAGAAAAACTGGCCGAACTCACCGTCAAGAATCGAGTTTGGGTATTAGTCTACATATTGGGCACCTTCGTGGTCGCCCCGTTGCTAGGCATTTTGATTTGGAGATCATAATCATGCTTGACTGGTTCAAAAGCGGACAGGAATCAGAAAGTACCGGATTGCAAAAAATGCGATCGGAATTCGGGCAAATGCTCGACGCCGGGCGGCACGTTTTCGACACCGCTTCAAACGCATTTCTGGGCGGCACCGACCTCGAGGTCATTCGCAAGGACCTGTTCGCAACCGACAAACGCATCAACAAAGCCGAACGCCAGATTCGCCGCGAGTTGGTCGTGCATGCCTCGATCCACGGCGCTTCGGAATTCCCCGCCTGTCTGGTGCTGATGAGCATTGTCAAAGATGCCGAACGTATCGGAGATTATGCCAAAAACGTCTTTGATCTGGCCGAACTCGCTCCAAGTCCACCACAGGGCAAGAACCTCGAACGACTGGTCGAACTAAAAGACGAGATATCACAAATTATGGCCAATTGCCGCGAAGTGTTCGACGCCGACGAGGAAGAACAGGCGAAAGAGTTGATCTGCGAAGCCGACCGCGTGGAGAACCGCTGTGACGACGAAGTCCGCAAGCTTATCCAAGACGGCGCCCAGGATAAGATGGACACCACTTACATTTTGGCCTATCGCTACTTCAAACGGGTAGCCTCGCACGTCAGGAATGTAGCGTCCAGCATTGTGCAACCCTTGCATAAACTCGACTTCACGTCCAAAATCGTCAAACAAGGGCAAGAAGAACCCAAGCCGGAAGAGTAACGTGACCGATTGGGGCCAATTGTGCAAGCGGATCGACGCCTGTTGGCTAGAAACGGCCGAGGCTATACGACGTGACGATTCTAGTAAATCTCGTCACGATTGTGCCAATCATGCGCGAGAACTGGTGCAACTGGCCGTCTTTTTGCAACTCTGTCGCCGTAGACGGCTGACGCCCAATGGCTGCAGCGACTCGGATTCGTTAATCGACCAGAACGCCTGGCAACTGGCCGTTACGCGTCTGGCCGATATCGACGGACCGCCGGAAATTCTCGCCTGCATTCATCAGCGTTTTCTCGGCAGGCGGTTAGCCCATGACGATCAAGGCGTTTGTCGTTCGGTCCCGGAAAGCACGGCCCAAAGAGCCGGCGGTGTCTTCTATACGCCGGACTATGTGACTCGTTATATGCTTGATGAGGCTCTAACGCGGACAAGTCATACGATTCCCACGCTCCTAGATCCATCTTGCGGTTGCGGCGCATTTTTATTGGCCGCTTTTCGAGCTTTAATCTCGCGCCACCACAACGCAGGCGATACGGATAATTTCGACGAGCGGCTTGAAATCCTGCGGCACATTCACGGCGTCGACATAGACGCGCAGGCCGTCGTGGTTGCGCGGCGGAGTCTCTGGCTGGAGATGATGTCCGGCACGTCGTTTGAAACGTCCGCACGAATCGACAGTTTACTTGGCAAAACGATTCGCGTTGCCAATACGCTAGACGATGATTTTCCAGTCC
>CAZISU010000715.1:0-4159 GCA_964541935.1 uncultured Planctomycetaceae bacterium
GGCACCTCTGCGTCCTCGCCGGCTCCATCTGCTTCTTCGTCGCCGTCCTTGGATAACCGCCAGGCGACGACGCTGGTCGTCGTTGAGCAAGATGTACCCATCGGTGGTTGGCACGCATACGAGGCAATAGGGCATGCTGATTATTCAAACTGTAACTGTTGCGTAGTTTCAGCCATTCGCTTACAGCAGAGCTGATTAGTGAACTCGTCAGTTGCATTGGGGTCGGTTGAGGACATTGTCTGATCTGACCACCGGGCGTGTTGCGGGGCATCTCTCAACGATTTTCTTTTTAAAACAGCGAAGACCGAGGACGATACATAAAAAGGATCAGGGGGCTGATCAGTCTCGAATGACTCTGGCCTGCCTACACCCAGATGACTGACGAGGGCGTCAAGAATCTCCAGCAGGCATTGCCAAACTGTGAGATTTCGCACTAATCGCTGCCGTTGAGCGAGTGGTTGTCTCAAAAACTCGTGCGGCGTGAGACTGCCCGTAAATGGACCCATTTTCGAATAGCCGTCAGTGACAGCCAGTCCCGTGGATCGGGTGGATGATTCACGGCAAGTGATGCTGGAGCATAAAACGGTCGCGCGGAGGTTGCTGGGACACGGCACAATACCAACGTTTGCTTGGACACGCACTCTGCCCCATCTGTAATCGTCATTTGACGTTTGATGGCCAACGGACGCAAAGGACTTCGGGCCGGGTATGCTGCGATTGTAGGCAGCCGTTCTAGGAGTATAATGGCGTGCAGTGCCTCTACAGTATTCTGTAGCCCGAAGCTTACCTGTCCTAATCCTTTTTGCCGATACCGTGTCGGTTAGTAGTCTGGTGCATTGAATGCAGTTTACACTCCGATCGCTGTTTTTATTCACCGCGGGTGTCGCCGCAGTCGCATCTGCTGCCAGTACTCTTGGGCCCGAGACAGGGATCATAGCGATGGTGTTGTTCATCTCCGCCGTGGGTGCCTATAGCAGTCGGGCTCAATACTGGTGGAGTTGCCTCTTTAGTGGGCTAGGTGGAACCGTCGCATTGTGGTTGGGGCTGATACTTCATGCCTTTGTTTTACCTTGGATTCTCAGCCGGGGAGGAAGTGATGAAGGGGCCAGGGAGGCTTATCAGCAGTTTGTCAGAGAGACTTTTTTAATGCACTTGTTGTTTATCGCGGTTGAAGGATTCGTCATCGGTGTTATTGTCGCGACGTTGGTTTGGGCTATTCGTCGCGCCGTGATGCGATCAGGCAAGTCAATGCAGCAGTCGAACACCGCAAATTCGCCCTAACCGGGCATGCCAACTGCGATAATCCAGCCATCGTCTCAGACACCGTGAATCCTCACCCCCGTTTACAACACGTCGAATGAACTACTCAATGCTCTTGGCTGTCCCGAAAAACGACCCATTTTCGAATAGCCGTCAGTGACAGCCAGCCTCCCTGGATCGGGTGGATAATCCACCGGCAATTGACGCTGGAGCATAAAACGGTCGGGCGGAGGTTGCTGGGACACGCCGCAATACCAAGGTTACTCGGCACTCGATGCGACCTAAAAGTTCTAACTTCGCAGACAACCATGCGTAGTGGGCAATCGGTACAGAACCCATGGGGGCTGTAGGATTTGCATGCCTCCTGGTCGACCGCTGCCGGGGGGGGCGAATGATCCGAGAAACACGGTGGAACATAATTGACGCGGACCCTCTTAGTCCGTTAGGCTGAATGCCAACGGCACACGTTACGTCATAACCTTGGAGGGATGAACCAATGAGACGCTTGATTGTTGGATCGGTGGTAGTGGTGGTGCTGCTGGCGGGTGTGGGGCAGATAGGGGCGGAGACGACTTGGAACGTTATCCAGTTGACCAACAACAGCGACATCGACAGCAACCCCCGGGTCTCCGGCTCGAACGTGGTTTGGCAGGGCCACCCTAACACCGTCGCCAACGACGATGAGATTTTCCATTATGACGTGACGACTACGATTACGACCCAGTTGACCAATGCCAGCTACAAAGACAGTAGACCTCGGGTCTCCGGATCGAACGTGGTCTGGCAAGGCGATGACGGCATCGACTCAGAGATCTTCCTTTACAACGCAACGACTTCGACTACGACCCCGGTGACCACCAATAGCAACGACGATCTTAACCCCCAGGTCTCCGGCTCGAATGTGGTCTGGCAAAGCGATGACGGCAGCGACTTCGAGATTTACTCTTATGACGCAAACACTGGGATTACGGTTCAGGTGACCGACAATGCCCACGACGATCTTAACCCCTGGATTTCCGGTTTGAACGTAGTCTGGCAAGGTTGGGACGGCCGCGACTTTGAGATTTTCCATTATGACGTGACGACTACGATTACGACCCAGTTGACCGACAACAACCACGACGACAACAAGCCTTGGGTCTCCGGCACGAACGTAGTCTGGGAAGGCAGAGACGAGATATTTATGGCGAACCCGGTCCCCGAGCCCTCCACCCTCACCCTTGCCGTCCTCGGCATGCTGGGACTTCCCTTCTTCACCCGTCGTCGGCGACGTTGAACCCGACAGCGGTATGGAACGATCCCAAGCCCTGCCAAGCGGCGGGGCTTTTTCATTCGGGGCTGTCTTCACCCGCGGCATTTACACGATGTTTACCTGATTCTCGCCGATATTGACCTGCAACGCAGGCAATGCCAGCTTTCGCACCGTCGCCAGCGACTTGATAGCCGAGAGAAGTCGTCGATTCGCCCGGTCTGAACGGTGAATGTTGAAGTTGGCCTGCTGAAGGGAGCAACTGCTCATGTTGGCGTATTAGCTGTCGCGGTGCTGCAAGGTCGAACAATAGCCCTCTGTGAAACGTGTCCCACAAAACCACCCATTTCTGACGCTCTCCGACCAACCGAACAGCGTGCGAGTTTCCCTCGGCATCGTAGCTTGGCCGATGTCCGGCATCACTGTAGAATGAGGTCCGACTGCTGAGAAGATCGTATCCCGTCATGCCGGTGAGGACCTGGAGGAGATGAAATGGAAATCAACTTCGAATGCAAGAAGTGTCGGGGGGAATTTGATTGCGAGATGGGGAAAATCGGGATCAACGCGCAGACTATGCGCCCGGACTTTGAGAAGCCAATCATTTGTCCCCGTTGTGGAAAGAGGACCATGGATGAAGTGCTTTTAACGGAACTCGGCCAAAGCCAGATGACAGAAGCCACCATGGATCTGTGATCACGAGGCCAATCAGCTAGCTTGCTTTGACGAGTGCTCCATCAAACGACCCATTCTTGACACACCCCGTGTGGGCACTTCATTGAACATGGATGTGGCCGTTTGTGTACGGGTGACTCTGCGACCATAGCGGGAGCGTACCCATCTTCGAAGGTTTTACTGGTTCGCTCGCCTCTACTGTCATACTCAATCACAACCGGCGGAGAACGATCGCTAATCGCTGAGTTCTTCATTTACTACCTCCGATTTGGATTTCGAGTTTTTCGTGCGATACTATACGTATGTATATTAATATTGGATTATAGGGTATTCTTTACGGAGGTCAAAGAGGTTTTTCCCGGAGAGAATTGGGGGAAATAAATCGAGATTCACAGAGACCCTATTCTTTATGGTGACGTGCATCAGAATGCAGTCGTTCTCCGCGCATATCACAAGGCAAAACGTTTGGGATTAGAGTACTTCGTGATGTACGATGATTAGCGTTTTGCTCGGTGTCTGGCAAATACGAAAAACCCGATGACACCGATTACAAGCATAGTGAAGGTCGACGGTTCAGGCACAAGTTTCATAATCCATGCGTCGTCGATTCCGCTGTTACCCCCGTTATCGCCAAACAAGTCTGCTCTCGTCCAGCCACACGCAAAAACGTTACCCAACAGATCGGTGCTGATTCCGGTTGTCTCATCGAAATCGTCCGTGCCGAACTGGTAATGCCATAACAAGATACCCGAAGGGTCGAATTTACTGATGAAAGCATCGTACTCTCCTTGGTTCACCGATCCAAGATCACCTCCGGTAAAACCACCGGCATATACGTTTCCGGCAGTATCCGTTGCCAAATCAAGAACACCATCCTTGGCAGAGGTTCCAAATTGCTGAATCCACTCTAGAACTCCGTCAGAGTCGTACTTAGAACTCGTAAAACTATTGTTTCCTGAATTACTGTTTTCGGCTATA
>CAZISU010000716.1:0-4157 GCA_964541935.1 uncultured Planctomycetaceae bacterium
GCTACTCAGGCCGTCTTGAATATCGCGGAACTGGACGCCCCGGTTAAGGAAGAAAGCTCCGTCGCCCACACAATCTCCCGATGGCGTTACGACGTGGTGAAAATCTTCCGCGCCGAAAACACCCAGGTAATTGCTACGCGCCAACTCGGTCGGTTGATATGCTCCCGATCCCAAATAAGGGCCGCCGCCTTGCAGCACAAAAGTCTCCGGCCCCGGGTCGGAAGGGCAACGCATGGTCGATATAGACAACACCCTGGCATCGGCATTGGCCACGTCGCTGATCGGCAACTCGAAGTGAATCATGCCGTCCGAAACGGCCGCCTGCTCCATGAACGGCAAAACGGCGGCACCCCAGCCCCATCCCGATTGGCCGAACCAATGCGGCGCGCCCGTGTCGGGGTGATAGGCCGTCCAGCCGGCCGGAAGTTGGCGGTTGGTATCGTGGTAAAGGTGCAAGGCGACGCCAACCTGCTTGAGATTATTGGCACAAGAAATCCGTCGCGCGGCGGCACGGGCAGCCTGGACCGCCGGTAACAAAAGCGCAATCAGGATGCCGATAATGGCGATAACAACAAGCAGTTCAACAAGCGTAAAAGCCTTCTTGCGTAAACGCATTTTCATGTTCTCCGAAAATCATAATCACAGAAGAATCGGAAGCAGCTAACCAATTCGCGCATTGCAGCACGGGTCGGCAGATTGCCTCGAAACAGAAGAAATCAGATTTCGATGAACAGAGGAGGCGCGCGACTGTGCCACGGCCTGGCGGGCTCGCAAGAAATTCGACCGGGTTCGGAAACGACACGGCTAGGCTCGGCCTTCGCAACTCGCGGAAGTTCCGCAACTTCCAACTGGGGCGAAGCCTGGGCCAGAAAGCGACACACCGCGCAGTGCTTATGCTGCAAGCCGTGCCCTGTGGCAGATTCGAAGCCCTCGCCCCAGCAGCCATCTTGCGGCTCGGATTCAGCGAGGGCTATGTCGTGATCGTGCTGGTGAGCGTCGCCTTTGTGACAGCCATGCCCACAGCCGCAAGATTCGGCAACATCCTTAACCGAATCGGCCCCGCATACAGGATATCCGCATACGGGAGGCCCACAGACGCGGTGACTGTGAAAGCAATGCAAAATGGTGCCCGCAACCAAATAGGAAGCAAGCACCATTAGGCATATAGCTTTTCGGATTTCTTTGTTTCCACTCACGACTGGGAACCAATCTAGACCAATTAGGGGCTGACCAATTAGGGGCTGACCAATTAGGGGCTGACCAGTAGTCCTTATTGTCCGTTAGTTTCCGGTTCGTGTCAACAATAATTGTTGCTAGAAACAGCTTAACCCGCGATTATTCACTACCGGCAAAGTAGTGGCTGACCTGCTCGCCCTGATTGGCGGTGCAGATCGCCTGATAGATGGTTTGTTCGATTTCGTCGTTCACCATACGAACCGAACCATCACCGATCAGGAACTGGGATCCACCGGCGTGCGGGCTACCAAAGCCAGTCTGGTAGTCCTTGTCGATAGTTTCCTCGGAGTTTGGCGCGGTGATGGCGACTCCCACGCATCTGGCAGGGCCATATGTATCGCTGGCACCATTGGCGGCCGGGTTTCCAACCCAAGTCGAATAGTAGTTTTCGCGGTCTGTCAGGTTACTCAACGATTTCGGCACATTCTTCATGGCCCGTTCGCCCACAACCATTGTGTTGCTCGTACCGTCGCGCATGTCGCGGAACGAAACGCGGCTGTTGTGATAGAAAGTTCCGTTGCCCTTGGCCTGCCCTGACGAAGGGAGCAGTGCGGCGAAGGAAACGGTAGGCGCGTATCCGCCGAAAACGCCCACATAGTTGCTCGACCCCAGTGTCATGTTGGCGATTGAAGAAGTATCCTTGCCGTTGTCGCTCGGGCAGAGAAATGCACCGAAAACCGCTTTTCTGGCAACTTCGTTAGTCCCGTCATTGATAGCTGCCCCTTGCTGAAGAGTATCTTCGGCGAAAGGCCCTTGTTCAAGCTGTGGCAAGATAGCCGAGGCCCATCCCCAACCGGTCGTTCCATAGACGTTAGCCTGGCCGCTCGTATTGCCAATCCAACCTGAAGGCAAACGCCTCATCGAGTCGTGATGGATATGCAACGCAACTCCAAGCTGCTTGAGATTATTGGTGCAGTTGACTCTTCTGGCCGCTTCTCGCGCAGCCTGCACGGCCGGCAAAAGCAGTGCAATCAAGATTCCGATGATGGCAATAACAACCAGCAATTCTACTAGTGTGAAGCCTCTTTGTCGTCTCAACATTCCTCTAGATCCTCCGAAATTGTGTAACAATGGGGTTTCAGAACTTGTTGGTATCCGCGAAATTATCTTTTTGATTCTCTAAAACGGGTACTCGAATAAGCTCTGTATCGAAGGGCTTAGGCAACCGCCGCTCACGCTTCACATACAGTGAACCATTGACGCCGATCAATTGGGCAGGAAGGCCTCGCCACAGGGTAATTGGGTATGTTTGGACAAACCACAGCGAAACAAAAGAGTGTGCTCGATAACGAGCGCGAAGAAGTCGCACAAGAAACGCATCTAGTAGGTAATTTTGCAAGAGCGCAAATACACCCATGTCGCCAACGGTAGAATCCGCTGCCGCAATCACCGCGTGCCTCGATTGCCTCATCCTAAATCTGTTCCGTCCGGGAAATGCCCTAACCCGTGCCTCCAATTTAGCGAGCCCATGCGCTCGCGTCAAGCTAATTAATCTATATTTCCTGAAAGCTCACCGCCTACTTTCTGCTGGGCTCGCAAAAAGTCCTGAACGATCTTGAACAATTCGGGAAGACGAGATTTGAGACTCGCATCTTCCACAAACGGACCGGCAACCGCAGCACTATAATTCTTTGAAAAAAGCTTGACAGCCACAGGCGTCGCAATGCAATTACGAAGCGGTTCTGGAATGTCGACCCGCTGCCACTTGTTCGCGTAACGGAACAATGCTTTCTGGCCCGTAACCTTGGCTTCGATAGTTCGAATTACAAAAATGTCATTGAACACGAGGATCTCTTTCATCGACGGCGGACGGCCCGGCCCCAACGCACCGCAGAGTATGGAGTTTGGCCCGGGGGCATTCTCGTTTTGCGGCGGAAACTCCATGTCGGCGTGAATATGGCCGTGGAAACAGGCCACTACGTTGGGATATTTTTTCAAAAGTTTCCAGAGACGCGGCGCATCGAGAAAGGTTGGCGGGAAAACCGGCTCGTGTAAAACGAAAACCACTGGTTTGTTGCGGTTTTTTTTCAAGTCGGCTTCCATCCAGGCCCAAGTTTTTTTGTCGAAAACAGCAAGCCCTTCAAATTTTCCTCCCGAACCGCGATCCAATGAAGTCAGCAGGAAGTGTACACCGCCATGGTCGAAACTATACTGCCTGGGACCGAAAACTTTTTCGAAATCTTGCGGCCAATTGTCGCCGGGAATAATTGCATAGGGCGTCTTCAAGTGCTTTTGCAAATATGCTTTAAGGAACGCCTGGCGACACAGGCCTTTCGATTTGTTCGCATCCGCTAACGGTATCGCGTTATTGTCACCCGTTATCAACACAAAGTCTGGCTTGATCTGCTCATCGATATGAGCAAACGCCTCGGCAATCATGCTCGTGCGCGTGCCGTCGAGATGCATGTCGCTTATCCAGGCGAAACGAAACAGCGGCTTCTGACCGACACGAGCCCAGTCGGGTGCCTGCTGATAGGATTTCGGCGCAAAACTCTTCGAGACACCGTAAGCCATCTGATGACTTATCTTTGGAATCCAGCCATCGGCCGCACAAGGCTTGCTGGGCAAAAGGGCAGCTAGGGACGTGAATAAGAACACAAAAAAACCGTGATTCCAAATCGCACGGAAATCTCCCTACAAAAAGCACATGAATTACCGAGCAGATCCACCTGCGAGCCCGCGAGTTTGCTGCGAACCGACTACTCCTTAATGATAACCTGACTGTAAGGGGATTAGAAGGTAAAGCAAATCAATACCCCCACACCCCAATCACCTTTATTATCCTTAGTTTTCATGGCTTTTATGGCGTAAAAGTTTGACATTTGCACCGCGATTTGCCATAATGGACCCGACCATACGAGGTAATATGCACCAACTTATTACGGTTGAAGCACCTCAGGTCAACAGTTACATCTAGCTTT
>CAZISU010000717.1:0-4154 GCA_964541935.1 uncultured Planctomycetaceae bacterium
GTTTTTGCAGGTCTCTTGTGACTTCTTCACTCCGGTTCAAAACCGGTGTGACCCGTTGTTTCTACGATTCATTTTCCCCATCCGGATAAAACTTCTCCCGATAAGCCTCCACCTCGATCATCGGCTGCCGTTCCACCTCTTCGATCGTGTGTTCCACCTGCCGATAACTCCCCTCGGCGACTTCGAACTGCCGCATGATTTTTGGCAATTCATCTTGCAGTTGCGCTTTTTCGTCACGTTGCAACCGCGACATGAAGGTTTGCAGCAGCCCGAACGACATCCGCCCCAGGGCGATGGTCTCTTGGTTGCGGTGAACGCGGCGGTCCAGGTCGGTTTGGGCGAAGCCGTGCATGCCGAGGCGTTGGTAGATGTCGATCAGCATGGCGGTTTCTACGCCGTAGCCGACCGGGTAGGGGATCTGTTCGAGGATCGAGCGGCGGCCGGCGTATTCGCCCGACAGCGGTTGCAGGATGGCGGTCAGCTCGGGGTAGAAGAGGCTGAACAACGGACGGATGAGGATCTCGGTTACACGTCCGCCGCCCGTGGGTCGCAGTCCGCCGGAGAAGGCGATGGGCCGGTCGTAAAAGGCTTTGACGTAGTGCACTTCGGGGTTTTGGATCAACGGGCCGACCAGCCCGTACACAAACCGCGGGTGGATGTTGGTGATGTCGGTGTCGACGTAGACGATGATGTCGCCTTTGAGCAGGTACAGCGCTTTCCAGAGGTTCTCGCCCTTGCCGCGTTGCTGGCCGCATTCTTGCAGGTGGTCGGCGGCCGTGTAGACGTCGGCGCCGAAGCTGGCGGCGATCTCGCAGGTTTTGTCGGTGCTGCCCGAGTCGATGACGGCGATCTCGTCGATCAAGGGGTAGCGGTCGGCCAGCTCGGCCTTGAGGATGATAATCGCCTGGCCGATGGTCGACTCTTCGTTGAGCGTGGGCAGACACAGCGAGATGGTCAGGCCCTGCCGTTCTTTCTCCTCGACCAGCCACTTGATGTTCCAGAAGTTCGAGTGGTGGAACGTGTGCGTTTCCAGCCATTGCTTGGCGTTGTTTTGTTGGTCGCCCTGTTGGCCTTCGTGTTCATTGCTCATCGCAAACTCCCTTGTCCATGGCCAAGATTACGCCCACGAGTTGGGCCACGCCAGTCAGAATCGGGTCGATCATGACGTGGTCGGGCTTCCGCTTCCTGCCCTTTTGGCCGCGCGTGATGGCCAGCGTCACGGCCGGGATATTGCGGGCGATGAGGTCGGAAAGCTCCGAAGGGCTGTGCCCCTGGTCGGGCTCGATATTGAGCTTCTCCATCACATCCAACACACTGCGAACCAGCCCGTGGGCGAAGGGTATGCCGCCGGCCTTGGTCGAAAAGAAAATGTCGATCGCGGCGTCGACGGCGTGTCGGGCGGTCATTTCGACCACGATGTCGTTAATCTGCTCGCAGATTTGCTCGATCATCTCGTCGCTATGGCTGACGATCTCGAGCCCCAGTTCGGCGTGGTCGGGTTCGATGTCGTAGCTCACGCCGGCGTGGACCTTGCCCATCTTTATGACCGTGTACGGCCGGCTGGGCGTGGCGATGGCCAGGATGCGGTTGATGATATGGTTGAGCACCACCAACGCGCTTTCCGAGCCGTAGCTCCGCGAGGGCTCGGGCAAGGGCCGCACGGTACAGGTTACATCCGCCCGCGCAGTGCCGATCGAAAAGTAGTTGACGCGTCCAAGCTGCATGCCCTCGACGCAAATCGCGCAATCGACTTTCTGCGGCAGATGGTCGAGGAAGAAACGGATGCCCGCATGGTTGCCGCGTCCCAGCGACTTGGTCGACCCCAGCAGGAGCAGGTCGCTGTCGAGTTCGATGTTGAGATGGGCAAGTATGGCCGGCATGAGCGAGACGATGGCCGCACCCATGGCGTTGTCGCCCACGGCCGGCGCAATGATACGGTCGGCCTCGACGCGCACGGTGTGGTCGGCGTTGCCCGGGAAGATGGTGTCGAGGTGCGAAGCCAGCAGGATCGTGCGGTTCGAACGTTTGCCGATCAGCCGCCCCACGGCATTGCCTGCCTCATCGGTGGATGCGTCGCTGAGCCCTTCCTCGGTAAATCGGTCCAGCAGAAACTGCACGCGTTGCGATTCGTGCCCGGTAGGAGCGGGGATTTGCGAGATCATCACCAGATTTGCCAACAGCCGCTCGCGCAACGGCACCAGCGCATCGGGAAAACCAGCAACCTCTTCCGGAACGAGTGATTCTGTCGCCATATGCTTTTCCCTACCACCAACTGAAAGTACCGGCCCAACATCATTCGATAATGCGGGAGGTAATTATAAGGCCACAAGAGAGGCATTTCTAGTATAGGCCCCCTATAGGTTGGTGTACGACTCGGAGGGGTGATCGCGTAAGTCTTTACGTGAGTGGCAGTTAAGAATTCCTGGTGGCAAGCGGCCGCGGGTTGCCAAAATGGTCGGCAGCTTGCCATATTCTAACCAAAAGGCTGACGCTGAGGCGGTTTGGCGATACAATCGGAGCCGGACATGAGCCATGAATGGCACTTGCCCTTCACTTTTCCATTAAATACTAACCCGAAGCGCAAGCGAAGGGAGGTGCGACGTGAATCCAATTCCCCCGCCCTCCATCGTTCAGCAAAATACTAACCCGAAGCGCAAGCGAGGGGAGACGCGACGTTACCCCTGATTCCCTCGCCCAATTCAACAAGGAACCAAAATCACCATGAAATCATGCACCGAATATCTCACATTCACCGTCTCGAAGCGGATGGAGTTCGTCAACATCACACCGCAGGTCGAAGCCGTGGTCCGCAAAAGCGGCATCCGCGAAGGGATGCTGCTTTGCAACGCCATGCACATAACCGCGTCGGTCTTCATCAACGACGACGAGCCGGGCTTGCACGAAGACTATAAACGCTGGCTGGAGAAACTGGCCCCCTTCGACGCCTCGCCCAAAACATACCACCACAACCGCACCGGCGAAGACAACGGCGACGCACACCACAAACGCCAAGTCATGGGCCGCGAAGTTGTCATAGCCATTACCGAAGGACGTCTCGACTTTGGGCCTTGGGAGCAGATTTTCTACGGCGAGTTTGACGGCCGCCGCCCCAAGCGGGTTTTGGTTAAGGTGATTGGGGAGTAAATATCCACATGCACCTCAAAGATTTTGAACTGGCATTCGAGAAGAGGGCAGCGAGCAGTGGTCTGGAATATAGAATCAGACCTCCGACGCAAGAAGCCGCAATCGATGCTGCTGAGGGTTTTCTTCGGGTAGAATTTCCTCAGCAACTTCGAGATTTTTATTCTGTTTGCAATGGTTTTCTTGTGCCATCGCCGCACATCGAAATCCTACGGATTGAGGCACTCAACTTCATTCGCCAAGACTTACTGCATTTTTGCACTATAGAACAGTGTCATTCGCTCTGTTTTGACACATCCCATCTCAATGAAGCCAGGCAATGGTGTATTCTCGATGCTGAAACCAATTTTCGGGTGACATACACTATGGCAAGTTTTTGGTCAAACAAAGTTTGGACTTGGGTTGATAAGAAACTACCAATCTGGAAAGCGTAAAAGCCAACTCAAGACCATTAACCCCCTACTATTTCTCCTCCTCATCCTTCCCCATCAAGTCCAACTCCGGCGTTGCTTCGCTGAGTGTGAATTTGGCCAGGTCCACGGATTTCAGCAACGGGCGTTCCAGCGAGCGGTTGATGCGGATGAGTACTCGCCGCTCGAGCAGTTTCAGTTTGGGGTCGGCCAGTTCGGCGGCGCTGCAGTTCCGCACAGCAATGGTTGCTTGTTCGCGTATGAAGCGGAACTTGTTTTTCACGATTCGCTCGAGCGTCGTGCCGCCTTCCATAACTGCTACGCCTTCGAGCTGGAAGTCGGCTTGCAGTCTGCAACGCGTGATGGGGTTGAAGAGTTTCACGCTGAGTTGCCCGAAGTCGGTCCGTCCGCCGACCGTTGGGCGTGTCTTGCCGCATTTAGTGTCGCCAGAGTTTTCACCTTCATTTTGACCGCCTGCGGGCAATTGCATGCCTCTTAGCATCCCACTCCAACCTTCCCCCCCCCGAATAGCCGGATCGGCCAGCCCGGCGGCCAGCAACGGCAGGGCCACCGCCGCCACGATCAGGACGTACTCGACCATGT
>CAZISU010000718.1:0-4148 GCA_964541935.1 uncultured Planctomycetaceae bacterium
CCACACTCGCCCGGCCGACAAACGCCCCAGCGTACCGGGCGGCTCGTTCACCATAGGCACATTCCGCACCGTCCAGTTACCCATGTCCCAGGGTCGACCGGGAAAATGCGGATGCTGCCAATAGGAGTGATTATCAATGTAGTCGAGCTTCGCCTGCGGGAAGAGCGGCCCGTAACCGCGCTGCGTGCCGGAAACGACGCTTCGCAATCGCAGTTCGTCTTTCAAGAAACGATACATCCCCAGCCAGTAATCGTGATCCGTTTGCCAGAGGAAATCTACGAAATCGCGTTGGGCCGCCGGCGTATTATTCAAATTTCCGTGCTGCAACACCGGCACACTGTCGTCTTGCAAGCTCTGGTCCGGCCGCAGCCCCGCAACCCCGCCGGGCCGCAAGGAGACGTCGGCCAGCTCATACACTCCCGGCTTGAGACCGCTTATGCTCAGCCGCGCTTTTGCATCATCTTTGGCGGCCATGAAAGTAAATCGATAGTCCTTCCATTGCGGTCCGACCTCTACGTTGTTTGAAAACCCGAGCCCCTGCCACGGCTCATGGCCCATCATGCAGCGTATGCCGACGCGCCGCTTCTCGTCGGTGCGCATCTTGAAAGAAAGCGTGTACGGTTTCTGGCCCACGAGCGGAAATCCCGTGTAAACCAACTGCGGCCGCCAGGAAACTGTCCCACCCTTAATTACGACAATTCGCAAAAACGGTTTTTCGACCTGCGCTGCATCGACGCTGCCAGTCTGAACCGACCAGTCGATCTGGCATTGTGGATCTTGTTCGAGCACCCACGGCTTTGTATGGCCTTGGGTGAAATCGCCGTTTGTCAACATTTCATTACCCAGCGGAACGCTTTCGCTATTCCAAGCCTTGGCCAGCCGAGCCGTGTCGCCATACTTCTTGCGCAACCACTTGTTCCACAACTTGCGGAATGTCGTTTTGTACGGATCGGCCAGATCGTCCAACTGGTTCCAACCCCAGACCGCGAACAGCGCGTTCTCGTTGTTGATTTCCACCATGGCAATCGCCGGCTCGTCGGTATAGGCCGTTTTGGTATGCGGATTGACGTGCGTGAGCAGATCTCGCGCATACTTTTTTTGCAACTCGATCATGCGCGGTTCGAAGTTGTCCAAGCCTTTGTCGTAGCGGGGGCGGCCTTCACGCGATGTGAAGCCTTCCTTCTCGCCGAACCAACGCGAGACGTGCAAGTTGAGATTCGTATATATTCCCCGCAGTTTAAGCTGATAGATCAAATAGTCCAGCCGCGCTATTTGCTTGGGATCGATCGTCGTGTGGTCGGGGCTATCGCCCCAGATGGAGCGCGAGTCCATGTGGTGCATGCGCACACAGTTTATGCCCAGCCGCGCCATGCGGGCTGCCATACGCTGGGCTTGTTCACGCGACGGAAAGCAGGCATCGAAACAAAGGTTTGTGGCCCAAAATCGAATCGCTCCCTCGTCGTTCACCAGATGCCCATCTTCAGCCCGCACGAAACCGAGCCGCCCCGCCGGGCGATGCAACCAGCGAGAAACATTCGTAGCGTTATCCTGCGCATCGTACGAAATCACAAACGGAAACATACCGCCTTCGTCGGAATCGCCCGCGGCAGCCTGTGCAAAACTAGCAAAACCGAGTGTGACGATAGCTGCTACATGAACAATCAGAAAACGTTTTAGCGTATGCATTCTTTATTCCTTTGCGGCCGGTTTGGTTTTGCTGACACTATATAAGCAAGCAGTACAAGTATGCCTCGCGTGGGTGCCAATGTAGCAGAATTATTAGTTGGCCGCAATTTATGAACGTATAAATGCGTTCACCCCATCGGAGGGTCGACTTTTGCAATTATGACGAGATCCGACTAGAATAAGATTCGTGTGTGCAGACCACGGCATGTAATAAACTGTTCCGTAAAAAATGCCGGGCATATTCCACGGAGAATAATCATGGCAAGCCGATTCACGGATCGTTTTAGCAAGACATACTCGGCTTTGCTTTCTTGTATAACGCCGCTGTGCCTGTTGCTGACGTCTGCAAGTGCCCTTGCCCAGGAAAAGCCTATCCCGCAATCTTGGCCATATGCCGCGGCCATGAAAAAAGTCGCGTCGAGTTTTACGGGCAACCCTGGCGTCGTGCTTCATGTGGGTGATTCGATCACCTATTCCAACCCATACGGACAATGGGCCCGAGCCGGGCGCGGCAAGTCGTCCGAGGACCAAAAGGCCCTGGATTGGATGCACTGCGGGGCCGACGACGACTCGGACGGCTGGTGGCTCTGTCGCTTCGACCACCCCAGCGGCGGACGATCCCACACGGCAGCCAGCGGCATTCGACTAGACGCCATGCTCAAAGGCGGAAGAGGCGGCATGTTGTCGCTGGAACAAATGCTCGATAAGTACGGCCCGCAAATCGTGGTGTTGATGCTGGGCTCGAACGACGCCTCCGAGCCGCGTTCGAGCGAAGATTTCAATCGCGACATGTGCATAGCCGTCGGGCAAATCCTCGACCATCACGCGATTTGCATTATCTCCACAATTCCGCCCCGCGTCGACCGCCTGCAAGTTACCAGCAGTTACAATGACGCCATCCGCCGCCTTGCTCGCGAAAAAAAGCTCCCTTTGATCGACTTCGAGCGTGAAATACTCTCGCGTCGGCCCCACGATTGGCCCGGAACGCTGATTGCTGCCGATGGCGTTCACCCGTCGGCGGACGTGCAAATCAATGCCAACAAAAAGGTATCGCCCAGCAGCGAGCCCTCGCGCGATAACCTTCGCCGCTGCGGCTACCTGCTGCGCGGATGGCTCTCGGTTAAAAAGATCGCGGAAGTAAAACGAACCGTTATCGACAGTCTGAAAATCGCTTCGAAAAATACCCCCCACGATCGCATTGCAAACGCTCGCCAATCATCAAAAAACAAACTGGCAACCACCCTTCCACAGCCCAAGGGCATAGCGATTCGCGTCCCCATTACTCGCGACACGTGGTTTTCTTGCGCCGGTAAAGAGGGCGACGGCAACTGCGGCGGGTCAGGGCAGCTTAAGTTGAAATCCATCCAGGAAATGACGCTCGTCGATTTCGATCCCGCGCCACTTGCCGGTCACATTATCAACGGGGCAATCCTGCACGTTAAAAAGAGCGGTAAAGAAGTGCTGCACCGTGTCAGCGCGAGTACCTTCGCCGCCCCTTGGGTCGAAGGCACGGCAACATCTTATCAGCAGCAGGCCGGTGCTTCCACCTTCAATTCCCGGCAACACCCCAACGTTCCCTGGGCGTATCCTGGCAGCGACTTGACCGCCGTAATGCTCGGTCAGGGCGGGACCATATGGCGGATGGCCGATGTCGTCGGCCCCGACAAAGATGGCTGGCAGCAGATCCCTATCGACCCGGAGATTATCGCCGCGCGAGTGGCGGGAACCAGCCACGGCATCTTGCTAATGGACGACGTGGGCTCGGAATGGACCCGCAATGGCGAGCGTTTCACTCCCCAACATATGCCCAATCGCTTTGTGCATAGCCGCGAGTCGGGCAAGGCGAACGCACCCTACTTGACCGTATTTCTCGGACCGCTTGACCGAAAACCACCACCCGCACCAACCAAGATCAACACAACGCTGGAAAACATGCCGGCTGGCGACGCGAGCGTCTCCTGGGCCACCCCCGCCGATCCGGGATCACCAAGAACAGCCTCGGGCACGATCGGTTTTCTGCTGCAAGTCAACGGCCAACCGGTTCCACGCTATCTAATTCCCGCCGCCGGCAAGCCCGGCGAAACCGTTTCCATGCGGATTGGCGATCTTGGTATCGTCCCCGGTGGCAAAGCCAGGCTCAAACTCAAAGTGGTCGATGCCGCCGGCAATGTTTCGACGTCCGTGGCCCGCACACTGCGGGTTTCAGCAAAACACCCCAAAAAACTGCCCGGCAAACCGCCAAGGCCTTTCACGGGCACAGCACCATTGCCACGCCTGGGGCAGGCCAGTGTTTCCGTTATTGACGCTCTGGACAAAGTCCACCCGATCAGCGGCGAAATGATCCCGGCCCAATCGCCTGAGTACCTTTCGGCCAACCATCTTTTTAGCGCGGAACGCAAGCAGATTCGCCTGGCCAGCGGGCGGAACGAGTTTGTGGCCTTCCAAATCCTCATCCAGGGACA
>CAZISU010000719.1:0-4147 GCA_964541935.1 uncultured Planctomycetaceae bacterium
GAAGTTGCGGCGGGGAGCTGAAAATATCGGTAAATCGATCGACTGCGGCCCGGGCTGCGGGATTACAGGCTGCGGGATTATGGGAGTCGGGATTATGGGAGTCGGGATTATGGGAGTCGGGATTATGGGAGTCGGGATTTTGTCCGTGTGACGGCATTCAGGTATTGACCGTTAAGGAATCGTTTTGTGAGTTTTATCAACAGTATGGACCAATACATCCTCCCTGCTGTCGCGGTTTTGGTCAAGCAGATCCCGCAACCGGGTCATAAGTTGTGAGTAAATAGATCAGCGGACGGATTGAAAGCCGGTTCCGTAGAGGGGGTTATGGTAGACCGCCGAAAAGTCGATTGGCTAACAAGATCAATGCCAACAAGTAGAAATGAATAAGTACAGCCGCTTGCGGCGGGTTTGCACCAACTCGGGGGCTTATGCAAGTGAGATTCTGACCGCAAGCGACTGTCTAACAACTCGTGATGCGCAATCTACGCACCAGGAGAGAGCAGAGAGCCGAAAACCGCTAAATTCACGCGAAATTATTAAGAGGGCGACCGGGGTCAGTGCAGGGATCGATTGGCATTATTGTGACCCCGGTCACCGGGATCGATTTGAATTTCAGGCTTCGATTAATTCCTGCTTCGGTTGTTTCCGTTTTGTTTCTAACTGTGTTACGCATCGCGTCGCGATTTTGTTTGCTTGGCGATGCGGTTTTATTGCGGTCGTGCTAATCGATAAACTCGGTCATCGAGTCTACTGACAGTCGACGCTGGGCGGCTTGGCCCAATTCGTCCAGGCTGCGGCGTTGGCCCACGGCGTTCCAAGGGCTGACGTTTTCGAGCTCGGGCATGATTTCCAGGATCTGCTCGACGAGCATCTTGGACATGCGGCGAACCGGCGAGTGGTCGCTACGTTCCAGGATGGCGGCTGCCGTTTTCATGAGACGCAACATTTGTGCTCTTTTAAAAACCGGCGGCGACAGCGATTCTTCTTCCGCTTCGACAAGCAGTTCGACGATCGGAACACCCAGGGCCTTTTGCCAGCGATACAGGTCGCTGAGGCGCATGTCCGAGGCCTGCTCTTCTTGTTGTTTTACCGACGCGATGTCGGTACCCATGCGTCGAGCCACGGCCCGACGCGACAATCCCTCTCGGCGCCGAACGGCTGCCACTTGATGCAAGGGCTGTTTGTGTTCCGAGGTATTCATGGGTAATGGATACCTTACACTTGCTACGGGGATCGTGTAGTCCGTGATACTCATAATTTGCTCTCTCCTCTTCTCACGACTCTACATAGTTGGTGGCGTGAACGATTCACATGCCAGAAAAGTAGAAGGGTTATATACCGTGCGAGCGTGAAAAGATTTCCAGCCGACGGCAATCAGCCTTCGGCTTTCAGCAATCGATCGGGTGACTAGACGATTGGTTGATGCGTGCGCAGAACTCAACCAATTGGGGTTTAGTCGGTGGCGCGATAAGCGTACATCGGTCATTCAATTCTTGAGAAGAACCGATGTCCGAACGAACCACCATAACGTGATAGCGGAAAGCCGAACGTTGATCGCTTATTTGAGGTTCGACACTACCTTGCCTGGTGTCGAACGGCCTACATAACTGGCCTGTCGGCGGATGCCGCAATTATGTTAATCGGCGTGAAGAGAATCAAAAAGATGAGCTGTTCCGAAGATCGCCTCCACGCGGTCATTATATGGCCTTGAGCGGACGATGACAAGTGGTGTCCTGGGGATAGTGAGAAAAAAATTCCCGAATAATGAGAATCTGATTTTTGACAGGTATCCCTGTGAGAAACATTTGGCGCCTCGATTGCAAGCGGCGACCGACCGGACAAATCCATGCAGATTTTCCCCCCTTTGGAACGCTCAAAGTACGGCTCGTTAATCTCAGCCTTGCAGTGCCCCCCGCTTACGCTGAACGCAAAGGTTGCCCAAGCGAGACCGCAACCGCTTTATTCTTTACGCTGCCAGCGCAGCTTGACGCCGTTTCAAAATGCATTGCATAGAGACCGTGGCCCGTGAGCAAAACGCACAAGAGACGCCAATCAAAACGAACAAAGTAGCGGCCGTTTACGTATCGCCAAGGTACGTACTTTTCGCTGTATTAGGCGAGAGGATTATTCATGAGTCATACTAAGCGCTAACACTGGTTCATGAATAATTCGGGTTAGGCGAGCGTTGCTTGAGCTGACGCGGGAAAAGAAATTTTATTTGCCGGACGGACACTTAAACAATTATTCGCCCACGGCAAAGTTTTTTAACCTGGACAGATAGTTTGGACGGCGTGGATCGCCGCTTATCTTTTTCAGCGAACCGCGAGGGCCGCGGGGTCGTGCGACTCCCAGTCGACTGGGCCGAACGTGTCGTCGCTCGCGCATCTGCACTTCGTGCCATCTATATCCGCGCCGCTGCAGATCGTCGACGATCGAAGTTTGATCGGACAGCGAAGGTTCGACTTCTTCGATGGCGTGGCGGTGCAGCATTTTGAAGCCTGCGCCCTCGCTGGGATGTGCCCAGTGCCGCCACTTGGACCAACTCGATTGTTGGGCTCTGCCCAGCACCAAGGGGTGCTGCTGGGCGGCTTTCCAAAGCTTGTGGATTTCATCTGCGGCCAGCCCGCAATTTTCGTCGCGAATGAAGATTATTTCACCACAGCTTTTCTTCAGGCCGGTGCGCAGTGCGTCGGCCGCGCCCAACGACTTGCCGTGCGTGGCGACAATCACCTGTGGAAAACGCGAGGCCAACTCGTCGGCGATCTCCACCGATGCGTCGGTCGAGCCGTCGTCGATTATCACCAACTCGAAGCGCGAGGTTAGCTCGGGCAAGACTTCGAGAATCTCAGTGACCGTGGCGGTCAAAGTGTCTTGGTTGTTGCGCACGGGCAATAACACGCTGAGGGAGTGTTCCACGGGACGGCCTTTCAATCGGGAGGAAACAGGATAGTGTTCCAACATGGAAGTCGGGATTTTTACGCCGCAAACTCTAGTTAAGCTAACACCGGCCCCGTTGTGCGGCTATTGCGGAGAGGACGGGTAGTTCGGACTGTGCGTGTGGTGGGTGTTATCTTGAGGTTTCAATCTGTGACCTCAAGAAACCGTAGGCCGAGTTTTGATCAGCGTTTTTGTGGCTATACTACGTTTTCTTGGGGTCCCTGGTGCGTCGCGGACGCACCCTACTTGGAGACTGTTTACTGGACCCCCTGGCATCGGCAGTCAGCAAAGGCTATGCTTGTAAGATTGCCAGGTAACCGAACCTCGTCGCCGGGTTTATCGTCCTAAGCCGAAACGGGGCAAGTTTCTCCCCAGACCACCACATATTCACACGAGATCAACTGAAGATGTCCAAAAATCCCGAATCGGAGCCCGATTTTTCCAAAGGTGGCGGATTGCTGCCGGCCATTGCCCAAGATGCCGACGACGGCGATGTACTGATGATGGCCTATATGAACGCCGAGTCCTATGCCGAGACGCTCAAAACCGGCCGGGCAGTTTATTTCAGCCGCAGCCGCAACAAACTCTGGCGCAAGGGCGAAGAGAGCGGCAATGTTCAAGAGATCAAAGGCATCTATCTCGACTGCGATAGCGATACGATTCTGCTGAAAGTACGCCAGATCGGTGACGCCGCTTGCCACGTGGGCTACCGCAGTTGTTTCTACCGCAAGGTCACGCCCGAGGGGCTGGAGGTTGTCGGAGAACGAGTTTTCGATCCCGATGAAGTTTACGGGAAGAAAGATAAATAAGTAAAAGGGACAGAAAAGAAGAGAACGAAGGAAATTGAGGTATAATTAAGGTTTCGTAGGGTGCGTCCGTGACGCACCATGAAACTACAGAAAGAAACGGTTGAGATGTCTGAACTTTTGAAATTGGGAATTCCCGCCGGTAGTTTGCAAGATGCCACGGCCGAGTTGTTTCGCCGCGCCGGGTATAAGATCAAATTCTCCTCGCGGAGCTACTATCCCACCATCGACGACGAGCGGATGGAGTGTCTCTTGATCCGTGCCCAAGAGATGGCCCGTTACGTGGCCGACGGGGTTTTGGATTGCGGCCTGACCGGCCACGACTGGATCGTGGAAACCGGCGCCGATGTGCATGAGGTGGCCGAGTTGGTGTTCTCGAAGGTGAGCCGCCGCCCGGTACGTTG
>CAZISU010000720.1:0-4140 GCA_964541935.1 uncultured Planctomycetaceae bacterium
CACGAGCCGTTACGTTCCGATCGATGGTCCGCACGTCGTCGCCCGGCTGGTACTCGCGGACCTCGTCGAACTCCATGCCGCGTCCGCGAAAAATACTCTTGTATTGCCCGGCGAAAATGTCGTCGACCGCACGATTGGCCACGATCTGAATTCGCTGAACCTTTTTCAAGATGTCGGCAACTGCTTGTTCTGCCATATGAAAACCTGTGTTATGAATCAACAAAAACTTTACGGAACCGGAACCGTCTGCAGGATCTTCTCCAGCACATCTTCCGGCGTCATCTGTTCGGCCTCGGCCTCGTAGGTTAAAATCACACGATGCCGCAGTACGTCATAGGCAATATCCTTCACGTCTTGCGGAGTCACGTAGCCGCGACCGTTGAGGAAAGCGATAGCCCGGGCACCCACGCCCAAGTAAATCGACGCACGTGGCGAGGCACCGAAGTCGATCAGCGGGGCCAGGTCTCTCATGCCCGACGCGGCCGGTTCACGCGTGGCCTGCACCAAGTTTAGTATGTAGCTCTTGACTTGCTCGTCGATGTAGATCATCTTCACGATGGCCTGCATCTCCGCGATTTCCGCGGCCGAAATTACCGGTTCCACCTCACAGGCCGAACCGTCCATGGCCAGATCCAAAACCTTACGCTCTTCGTCCGGCTTGGGATAGGTTATTTTTACCTTGAGCATGAAGCGGTCGACCTGTGCCTCGGGCAGCGGGTAGGTGCCTTCCTGCTCGATGGGGTTCTGCGTGGCCATTACCAGGAAAAGTCCTTCCAGCGGATAGGTCTCGTCGCCGATCGTAACCTGACGCTCCTGCATGGCTTCCAACAAGGCCGATTGCACCTTCGACGGCGCGCGGTTAATTTCGTCCGCCAATACGAAGTTCGAAAAAATCGGACCCTTGCGCGTGGTGAATTTCGATTCCGCCGGAACGTAAATCATCGTGCCGATCAGGTCGGCCGGCAACAGGTCGGGCGTGAATTGAATCCGCTGGAACTTGGTCGCAAGCGCCTGCGCCAACGATTTAATGGCGGTCGTCTTGGCCAGGCCGGGAACACCCTCCAGGAGAATATGCCCGTTGGACAAAAGACCGACCAACAGCCGGTCGATCATTTCTTCCTGCCCGACAATCACCTTGCCCAGCTCGGTTCGAAGACGATGGACCAGGTTCGCCTTGCCGGCCACCCGATCCTTGATCTGGTGTACATCCACCTGCATGAAATTTACTCCTTGGCTGTTGTTTATGAGTCACATAACATAGCTGACCCCTTGTCTTGTAGTTTTCTACGAGCGAGCTGCCCTGGCGGTTCGCGGACAATCCTGTTTTATTTACCAGGTTACCCCACCTAGTCTCCGTCACCACGCTTCGCCAGTCGTCACATGCCCCCGTTAGTCGCTATAACCCCACCAGCCGCGCCGAACTCGATTTTAGCCCACCGATTCAGGTCTACAACCTGCTACGCAAACGGTACAATTTTGCAGTCGTTTGCCTTTCTATCGTTTGGGAACCCAGAGTATGGTGAGATTAACATTTTGCACGATTCGTGTCGCGGTGATTTCACTAGGGGGGATGGCGATGATGGTAATATCAACAGGGCTGCCCGGTTGTGACAATGGGCAAGGTTCCAGCGCACCGCCATCAGTATCGTCTTCGCCGGCAACAGTATCACCCATGCCAACAGATATACCGACTGATGCCCAGGTACGTCAACCGGCCGTGGCCGGACTCTTCTATCCACGTCGCAAAAGAACGTTGCAGAAAACTATAAAGCAACTCTTGGACGAAGTTTCCCGTCCGCCGCTGCCCGAGCTGCACGGCCTCATTGTCCCACACGCGGGCTACAAATATTCCGGTCCGGTCGCCGCCAGTGCATATGCACAGCTTACCGGCCGCGATTTTCGCACGGTGATCGTCATGGCCCCCAGTCACTACGCCGATTTCCAAGGCGCGTCGATCGCCACCGAAGATGCCTTCGCCACGCCCTTGGGCACAATTCCCCTAGCCCCGCTGGCCGACAAACTCTCCCACAAACATCCGTTTGTGCGCGGCCCGTCCTGCCGCGCTGTGCGACCCGACTGGTGGCGTCAGTCGTCCCGAACGGCTCTTGCCCCAGAAGACGACACGCCACACACTTGGGAACATTCGCTCGAAGTTCAACTGCCGTTCTTGCAGGAAACATTGCAGGATTTTTCCATCGTCCCCATCATTTTCGGCAATGTAGATCCGCAAGCTGTGGCCCAGGCCCTCGCGCCGCACATCGACGATAAGACGCTAGTGGTGGCCAGCTCCGACTTGAGTCACAAGCTGCCCTATGCTGAAGCCAAGCGACTCGACGCGGTCGCCGTGCGGGCCATTTGCAACTTGGACATCGAACAAATGGCCCACCAAGACGCCTGCGGCCGGGGCCCCATCCTCACACTCATGTACCTGGCCAAAATCAACGGCTGGCACCCCGAACTCTTGGATTACCGCAACAGTGGCGACACCCAGGGCGATAAGTCGTCCGTGGTGGGCTACGCGGCCGTGGCCTTTTCCCGACCGAACGAAAGCAAGGAACAACCTCAAAACATGGACAAACCCGCAACGCATTCCGGCGACGAGTCACCGCAAGCCGATGAGCCGTCCCAGGCAGACATTTACACAAAAGCCGATCGCGCCTTTATGCTCGATTTGGCCAGACGCACGATCGAAGACGTCGTGAAAAAACGCAAGCTGCCCCGGCCCGACTCGGCCCAAATTCCGCAAAAGCTCCAGCACCGCCGGGCTTGCTTCGTAACGCTTCGCATCGACGGCGCGCTGCGCGGCTGTATCGGCAACATTCTTCCCGAAGAGCCGCTCTACAAGGCCGTCATCCACATGGCCAATCGGGCCGCTACGCACGACACGCGTTTCCAGCCGGTCACCGCCGACGAGGTCGACAAACTGCACATCGAAATCAGCGTGCTGAGCGTACCCCAGCCGCTAGAGTTCAGCTCGCCCGAAGATCTGCTAGACAAACTCCGACCCGACATCGACGGTGTGGTCCTGAAACTGGGCTTGCGTCAATCGACGTTCCTCCCCCAAGTCTGGGAACACCTCAGCGACAAACGCGAGTTTCTCACGCGCTTGTGCGAGAAAGCGAAACTATCCCCCATGGATTGGCGCAATCCTAAGCTTAAAATCGAGACCTATCAAGTAGAGGCGTTTGAGGAACAGTAGGCTAAGCCGATTTCTCCATTGCCGCCGCCTGGTTGAGCTTGTTATAGAGCGTTTTCAGGCTCACGCCCAACTGCCCGGCCGCCTTGGACTTGTTGCCATCGTGCTGATCCATGGCTTCGTGGATGGCTTGCATCTCGATTTCACGCAGCGTGCCGCCGCAGCTTGCTCCGCCCGTGAAGGCCCGCAGCCGACGCGAAGCGAAGCGGCTAGGCAGATGGTCAGGTTGAATGGGGCCGTCGTCGCAAAGGATCATGGCGTGTTCGATCACGTTGGCCAACTCGCGAACATTGCCCGGCCAACAGTGCTCGCCCAGCGTATCGAGCGTCTGCTTGGCGAAAAGCTCTTTGCCTTTGGGCAGGCTGTGGCGGAATCGGCCAGCCAACGAGGCAGCCAGCAGCGGAATGTCGTCAATCCGCTCCCGCAAGGCCGGCAGGTGGATCTCGAACGTATTGATTCTGTACCACAGATCCTCGCGGAAATCGTCTTCGGCCACCATCTCGTCCAGGCAGCGGTGCGTGGCGCAAACCACACGCACGTCGCAGGTGAACGACTCGTTCTCGCCCACGCGGCGGATCTCGCCGCTTTCGAGGAACCGCAGCAGCTTGGCCTGCATGGGCTTGGGCAGTTCGCCGATCTCATCCAGAAACAGCGTGCCCCCGTCGGCCACTTCGAACAAGCCCGTTCGATGATCGTCGGCGCCGGTGAAGGCCCCCTTGCGATGGCCGAACAGCTCGCTCTCGATCAAATGTTCGGGCAAGGCCCCGCAGTTGATGGCCACGAAGGGTTTCTCGGATCGCTGGGATTGATCGTGTAGCGCGCGGGCCACCAGTTCCTTGCCGGTGCCCGTCTCGCCCAAGATCAACACCGTGGCGTCGGTGGGCGCGACCTTGGAGATCAGCTTGCGGACCTTTTCCATGGGCCCCGAATCGCCGATCAGGTCT
>CAZISU010000721.1:0-4134 GCA_964541935.1 uncultured Planctomycetaceae bacterium
TGACGCCCGAGCAATATCGCCTCGCGGCGCGTAACCTTTGGGAAAAGGGAGCCGATGGTATTTACCTGTTCAACTTCTTCACCCCCCGCGAGTCAGGAAACGAACCGCCCTTCGAAGTCCTCAAGGACCTAGGTGCGGTCAAAGGTCAATGACGGCCGGCAACAATGGGCAATGAACAATGTTCAAAGTTCAAGTCTGACACCTGATACCTCAATTAAAAAACAAATTCATCTCGAATAACTCTAGGATAATATCATGAATCAAAAAACCAGTCGAAGAAACTTTATCGCTAGTGCCGCCGGTGCGGCCGCCGGTGTGGCAGTAGCTCGTGGTTATGCATTGGGCGCCGATTCGAAAAACAGCCCCAGCGACAAAATTCATGTGGCCCTGATTGGCTGCGGCGCGCGTGGCCGGCAGGTTCTGCCCAGCTTCAAGAACAATCCCGGTGTAAGAATGGTCGCCGCTTGCGATGTCAACTCCAAGTACCTGGCTCACGGTCGTCACCTTTTGGGTGGCGAAATAATCGCCGCCCATAAAGACTACCGCAAAATCATGGACAACAAAAACGTCGACGCAGTAATCATCGCCACCCAGGCGCATTGGCACGTACTGCCCATCATCGCCGCCTGCCAGGCCGGCAAAGACGTTTACGCCGAGAAGCCCTTAGGCAACTCCATCGGCGAGGGCAAGTTCGCCATCCAGGCCGCCAAGAAGTACGACCGCATCGTGCAGATCGGTACGCAACAGCGTAGCCGCAAACACTACCACGATGCCGTCAAGGCGATTCGCGACGGCAAGCTGGGCAACATTTCCCAAGTCAAGGTCTGGGACTACGATAACTGTGCACCCAGCAACGGCTCGCCCGCCGATTGCGATCCACCCAAGGAACTCGACTGGGACTTCTACGTCGGTCCGGCGCCAATGCGTCCCTACAACCCCAACTGCTACTACGGCGGCGGCTACGACTGGGTCAAGCTCTCTGGCGGCGGGCATCAGGTCGCCTGGGGCGTGCATCACTTCGACGTCGTGCTGTGGGCCATGGGCGTTAAATATCCTGTGGCCGTCTCGGCCATGGGCGGCCAATACGCCTTCAAAGACAACCGCGAGTGGCCCAACACGATGAGCGCCATACTCGAGTTCGGCCCCGGCCCGGTGGCCAAAGATGGTTTCGTTATGCAATACGACATGCGTATCGGCTGTCGCCGCGAACAACGCTCACACGGCAAATGCTTCCTGGGCACCGAAGCTTCCATGACAGTTGACCGCGGACGCTATACGATCGTGCCCGAACTACTCGGACGCAAGAAGTCCGTGCCTGTCGATGGGCTGGTCAGCAAGGGAGAGGAAGTGCTCGGCAGCGACGACGAATCCCTGCACACCGAAGTATTCCTGAAAAATGTGCGAGAACACACCCAGCCCTTCGCCAACTGTGAGACGGGCCACCACGCCACGAACCTTGGCCACTTGATGAACACCTCCTGGCAATTGGGCCGCACTATCCACTGGGACGGCGCCAACGACCGTGCGATCGACGATCCCGAAGCCAACGCCCTGGTAAATAAACCTTACCGGGCGCCGTGGAAGTTGGAAGTCTAAGAAGGAACACTAAAGGGCAGGATATGGCTGTGGTTGTTTACTTGTGACATAACCTTGCTATCGCCATACGTTATTGGTATCCGGAACCCTGACACCCTCCGCTCACTACACAACCTAACCCCACCCATCCCCCGCTGACATCATGAAACGCCATATTCTCGCCCTTGCCGTTATGCCACTGTTCTTCCTTGCCGGTCCGGCCACGGCTGCCACGGGGGCCAATGACAACAGGGCCGTTCTGCTGTCGATAAAAGACGTGCCCGCGCACGGCTTGGCACTTGCCCGTGTCGATCTGACCGAGGCCGTCGCGATTGTGGGGATCGAATCGGTCGTCCCCGAAAACCTGCGTGCTTTCACCGACGACGATAAACCCGTCCCATTGGTCTTCATCCCCGACGTCGATTTCCACCCCGCCAAGCACGCCAGTGGCACAATCGTCTGCCGCCCGCCTTCAGCAAAGCCGACCACAATCCGCTTGCGATTCTCCGGCACATCGTCGGCGCCGGAAACCACGGCTGGCTGGGACGGCACCGTTCGGACCGGCTCGTATGCGGTCACCCATGCTCTTGAGGGCGCCGGCGGTTTCCCCACGCAGATATCTTTTCCCAAGACGGGCAAGACTCTAAAACGAATCGAGTGGCACGACCGCCTGCACTCCAAGGCCCTGGGCGGGTTTAGTCTTCGCTCCGACACCAAGGCCAAATCGCGGCTGATCGCGCGCGGCCGGATTGCCACCGTTGTGCGAACCACGGCCGCCTACACCAAGCCCGGCACGCCCACCACGCCCGGTTGGCCGACGGCCGTTTATGACTGGATCTATTTCCATGATCTGCCGCTGGTATACGTGCAGGCAACCGTTACCCAAAACGGTCCACAGTTCTGGGACGAAGCCCATTTTCTCGAAATCCACTGCAAGGGCGGCGAGTTGACCGACTGGATCGGCGGCGAGCCGCTCGCGCAAGGCAAGCTGGCCGAAGACAAGAAAATCCACCAGTTTAAGAATTGGGCCGCTCTTGTCGATGGCCGTAACACGCTGGCCGTTATTAACGACGCCCCCATGATCTACGACGGCAAAAGCTACGGCCCATACATCCATACCGACTACGGCCTGGCCCGGCAACCTTGGAGCGGCACCAAACGCAAACAATTTGCCTGGCTGTGGATCGATTCCGACGACGATTCTACCGACGGGCCGGCCACCGCAATCCGCAAGATCAACGGCCAATGTCCCGATCGCGCTCAAATTGTCGTTTCTGTTGCCGGCTTCCAGAACCGGCTGGCCGGGGCCGAACAACGGCTCGCTACGGCCAAAGGAGAAAACCGCAAAAAACTCAAGTGGCAAATCACCTGGGCACGTGGTTTGCAACAGCGGGGGCTGCTCAAGCAGGCGATGGACGTCCTCGACGGCCGCACGCCCGCGGGCTGCTCGCACGTTACCTCCGGCGACCTCGTGCTTACGTTTCGACACAACCACGACGGCATCGATCTGGCAAGCATGATCGACACGGCTGCCGGGCGCGAGCTGCTGGCCAAGGAGAGGCTGCCGCTGTTCGAATGCAAACTCCGCAAGGCGGGCAGCAAAAAAGACGTTGTGCTCTCGGCCGACGCCGGCTGGAACCGCGTCGAAATCACCGCGTCGGCCGACGGCAAATCGGTCTCGATCAACTGGCACGGCGCCAAACAACTGGGCCCCGACGCCGACGACATGGCTGCCACCGCCACCGGCACGCTCGCTCCCGAAAAGAACCGCATCTCCTGGCGATTCAACATCGACGCCGCCAAAGGAAACAAAAAAACCTGGGCCATCCGCCGCGTGGTTTTTCCGCAAATCGCCTTGAACGACCTAGGCTGCGAATCGGGCTTACTCTTCCCACGCGGGTCAGGCGAACTCAAGCAGAACCCCTGCGGCAACCGATTCAATCTAGAGGGCAGATACCCCAACGGCTGGATCTGCATGCAACTGATGGCCTACTACGGATCAAAACCGACTGCGGGGCCAACCACGGGCTTGTACTTCTCGGTGCACGACCCGCTCGGCAGCACCAAAAAAATCCTGGCCAAAAGCCGACCCACCAGCAGCTCGGTGGAGATGAAGTTCGACCATCCGACCCAGTGGATGGACCAGCCCGGCAACCGCTTCGAGCTATCCGGCCTAGCAGTTTGGCAGCTGATGCGGGGCGACTGGTTCGACGCATCGATGACCTATCGCGACTGGGTCGTTAAGGAGGCCGCCTGGTATCCCCAGCTTTCGGACGAAGGCCGCGCCGACACGCCCAAGTGGATGCGCGAACTGCCGGTCTGGCTGATGGTTGACGCCCTGCCGGAATCGGGTGTGCCGGCCGTGGAAAAATTCGCCCAGGCCATGGGTGTGCCCGTCGGAGTGCATTGGTACAACTGGCACCAGAACCCTTTCGACGACGACTACCCACACTATTTTCCCGAGAAAAAAGGCTTTGCCGAGGGCGTGGCCCGGCTGCAATCGAAGGGCGTCTACGTCATGCCCTATGTCAACGGCCGCCTTTGGGATACCCACGACCG
>CAZISU010000722.1:0-4134 GCA_964541935.1 uncultured Planctomycetaceae bacterium
TGCAAAAAGCTCCGTCTCGTGCTAGTTGATTGACATCGATTGCGTGGCATTCTTCTACGGTCGTTTTCTTTTGCCAGTGTTCGAGAAAATTTCCGCTGCCAATTCCACCCATGCTCAATGCTCCTCTTGCTTACAAGGCTTGAGATACTTATGAACGGTTACGTGCGAGATATTCAGCGAGTTGGCTATTTCCGAGATTGTAAGTCCTTTTCTTCTTAGCTCCTGTGCCCTTGCGGGATTAGCCTTTGTGGTTCCGAGTTTTCTGCCTTTGTATTTCCCTTTACGCTTGGCTTCAGCAATGCCTGCCGCTTGACGTTCGCGACGGTTTTCCTGCTCCATTTCGGCAATACCAAGCAAAACGGCCGCAAGCATCTTCCCAACAGTTCCATTGAAATCTATCTGTTGCGACGTAGCAACAACCCTGACCCCTCGGTCACACCAGTCGGCCAATGTATTCAGCCCTTCGCAGAGTTTCCGGGATAAGCGGTCGAGTTTGTAGCAGACGATTGTTTCGATTTTCCCGTTAAAAACGGCTTCTTGCAGCTTTTTGAATGCAGGCCGTTTCAAATTGTCACCGGACTTCTTGTCGACGAACCATTGAACAAATTCCATATCGACCCCATTGCCTGTCATCCACCGCTCGACTTCCGCCCTTTGGCCGTCTTCGTTTTGGCCTACCGTAGAAACCCTGATATACGCCCCGACAACCGGTTTTGCAGGGTCTTGGGTATTTGCCCCCTTACCTCCGTCCATTGCGGCAGAGGTCAAAACAACGGGGTTCTCGTCGGTATTGTCGGGACTGGCGGCAAGTACCTTGGGATTCTTGTCCTCCTTGTCCTTTTGTACGTACAAACGACGAGCGGAGTACCCGTCGTCAAAAGTCTTGGTAACTCGTTTGCCTCGATTGTCGTACTCAACTGTCACGGCTGGGCAACGGTCGCTTACAGAGTCTTTTGTCATCAAAACTATCTCCGGGCTATCGTGAGGCTAATTACCGTTACTGTACGCATGTATATTAAAATTAAATTATAGGGTATTCTTAATGGAGGTCAAAGAGGGGTTTGCCGGGGGAAAACGGGCAAAATAAATCGAATTGCGGAGGGACTCTATTCTTTATGTTGCACCGGTGTGCCGGATCGGGGTGTTCGAATCCGCATAATAGATACTGGCGAATGTGGGCTTTACCGTGACAAGGGACCGTTCAACTAATGCCAGCAGGTCAAAGAGCGACTGTATCTTGATTTTCACCTACCTTGACGGGACGACTGAACCATTGGTGGGGTGCCGGGGCGTGAAATATTATAACCACAAAATGTTCGACAAAAAATCCAGCAACTGTACCGCTTTTCTTTTTTCCCTAAATCTTCAGGTAAATATTATTAAACAGAATTAATCGATTCTCCCCTTGCGAAGATGTGGTAACGCCAGCAGCCCAAATACTGAAATGCCAAAATGCAACTACACTGGAACTCAGTTTTCTTTTATCACGGTCTTACCACTTACCTCGCATACTACCAATGCATATGCCGTTACAAACCGGACCGTTCGGGTGTCTAACGCGCTGCTTTCTAGTTTTTGGGTCAAGACACCCTTTGAGACTTCCAGCGCGTTAGAGGCGCGGAGACAAGGGGTGTCGTTGGGATTAATGCCTCGGCGATTCTTCTCGATCACCGGGTACTGCATGAAGTCTGCTGTACTAAAAGGAAGCGCCCTCGGGGATCGCCGAGGGCGCTTATGCCGCTTACGGAAAACGCGGGCTAATTATCGTCGTCGCAATCATTCTGATCTTCTTGTAGGAGACGATCATCAAAGGCGTTCTTGACGTCTTCCTCATGCTCTTTTCTCTTAAATATATAATAATTTTCACAGGTCATCTCGCAGTCCCCTTCAAGATCATCTTTATCGCCGTACTTCGTTTTCAAATTTTCAAATTCTTCTTTCATTTTTAATTCGAGTACCCCTTCACTGATTTTCACATATAATTCCAAGAATCGAGCGACGAACATGATATCTCCATACGGAATATGGACGCGGAAGGGAAGTCCTTCATTCGCATTTTTTTTATCCCGGCCCATGATTGTATATCCCTGACAAAGGTCCTCCTCTGCGTTCTCGGGTACCCTGTCGTTTGCTGGATTCCAATCGACATCGTCACCGCTATAGAGCGAATGCAACTTCCAATCTCCACTTGGGTACTTGTCGAATTTGACAATTGACAGGAAGAGTTTTCTAGCCTGTGCTTTTTTGAACGAAAAAGTCATATAGGTTTTTTCGTACAAAGCATAGATTCCGTAATCGTCATCCGATTGCATGAATTTGCTCATAAAGGAGTGCAGTTCACCAATGTAACATCGATAAGTCGCTATCTTCATATTGGCGAATATTTCTTCGATATACGCGCCCTCCTCATACGCGCCCTCCTCGCTATCCTCCCCCCAAATAGATTCGAAAACGTCAGGCTTGCACTCCTCCATCGCTTCTTCTTGTTCTGCGAATTTTTCATACTTCACATGCAAATCTGTATACATACCACTCTCCCTTACTTAAAAGGTGAACAATGAAAGCTGGGTGTCTTACCTTGCTGCCATAAAAACAAATTCGCGAGACATCCCTCAAGCGATGTAATTGCTCATACTTTACAACTTTGGACCCTTAGCCCAAACCGATACTTCATTTTTTTCTAGGGAGGGAGGGGGAGATACCCCGTCTCCGCGATTCTCCGGGCTGCTTATGCATCCCCGGGGAAGATTACCAAAAAGTGTGGAAGCCCGAGAGAACCAATCTTCGGGGGTTCTCCATGGGATTGTCAGGTTCGATGGGGGGCCTCTGCATCTCGGCATTGTTGGTTCTCGCTACTAGTTTGTTATAGGGATTCTTGTGTTGCTGCTGATTCGTCGTGCGGGAGTCGATTTAGGTAGTGTCCCCGGCACCAACAAAACGCAGGAAAATGAACTGGGATCCAACGTCCCGGACACCATATTATAGGTAAGTGAAAAATAAAATTTTGTGGGTGTTTTCCTGGCACGATTTCTTTGCAGGTTCTTATAATAGAGAGGTGTGCGCAGAAATTATGCTCACTAGAACGGTCGCGTATATATTGTGCGACGGGACTCTAATGCGCGTGAACGAATTTTCGGGGAAGATTACCTAAAAAGTGTGGAAGCCCGAGAGAACCAATCTTCGGGGTGTTGTCCCGAGTGATTTGCGAGGGTGTGGATTTGTATTTTGCTGTTGCACGGACTGGTTGCTTCAAACCAAGTTCTACTCACGGATTGAATTTCCGCACTGATGCAGCTACCGTCGAGAAAGTATCTTCAATCTAATGCGGTATCTGTTCACTTCGACGAAATGTTCCACGACGAACGATGAGGAAGAGAGCCGTAAGAAGAGGAAGCTGAGAAAGCAGGAAGAGGAGGTAAAAAAGGAAAAAGAGGAAGGGCAGGTGGAAATGCCGTCGTAATCCAATGCCCCAGTTACCTAGCGATGTGCAAGTAAAAACAAAACCACGAGATTCGGATGGCGTGAAATCTGAATCACCGAACCAGTAATGTAAAAGACCTAGAGCTAAAGGTTCTCCTGGCCGTTGGTGGATGGTCAGGGTCTATTACTAAAAAGTTATGGAAGGCCGAGAGAATTAAATCTCGGCCGGTTCTCCGGGGTGTTAATGGTAACCGGTGGATTTAGATAGTTTTTCAGTTTTGTTACTCGTATCTGGTTATCTAAATCCTGCTGCTGACTCCTGCCCTGTGACGGTGTTTCGATTGCCAGGAACTAATGATCTAGGAGGGGAGGGGGATTATTAATGGTTTCTTCCGCCGAATCAGCACTCTGTGAAACCTGATCTTGGCCTGGTATTACAGGGGGAAACTGCATGTCGACATTAAGCATCACACCTCCCCTTTCCCCCTGATTCTATGGGAACCGTTTTCCACAGCCTGGAAATAGCGTCGATATAACCTTTTTGGACCCCAAAGATTTTGGGACGCTTGGCAGTCTTTGGTCGGCCGCCCTTATTGCCCTTCGCGGCTTGCCCTCGCCTCCGCTGATAAGAGCGGATCTCTTTCGGTAATGCATCGGGACGGAGGTCCACGACGACCACTAAGCCACTTGTCCAACGCTGAAGCTCTTGCAGGT
>CAZISU010000723.1:0-4133 GCA_964541935.1 uncultured Planctomycetaceae bacterium
TAAGTCCTTAAGGGACAAGCGACAGTGCCATTCGTACCGGACACCTTTAATTCTTCCATCTTGCCTAACCTGTCAATATCAGTGATGTCCCCTTTTTTAAGCCCCTTTGGGGGGTTTTGTTGTAGGATGAGGGGCGTTGATTGTTACGCTAACGCAGCACTGGCTGGCAAGCAGCGCGGGACTACGTTACGGGGCTACGTTTGAGCTGCCCTACTATTCTTAGACAGGATTAACGGGATCAGGCAGGATTTAAGTTTTAAGGCAGGGGCTTGTGAAGAGGGTAATGTTTAACAGAAGAGAAGGAAGGGAAGGAAGGAAGAGGTTTTTAGCCAGGGTAACTCGATTGGCAACTCACACTGGCTGACGAGCTGCTTGTAGCACACAAATCACGTCTTCCTAACAGTGACGCCCAGCGAAAGGACGATGTATGCGAACAACTAGCATTTATACTAAGGTTTCCCAATGCTGCAGGATGGTAGCATTGTGTTGCTCGCTGCTGGCGTCGGTGTCTAGCACGTTGTTGGCAGCTAATGCACAAGAAGACATCGAGGCCATTGAGCAAGGAGATTCGTTTCTCAAGGAGGGGAAAGTCGACAACGCAATCGTTGCTTTCACTAGCGCCATTCGCCTAAACAATCAGTGTGTCGAAGCATATAATAAGCGAGGTGATGCATACAAGATCAAAGGTGATCTTGATAACGCCATTTCAGATTTCACCAAAGCCATTGAGTTGGATCCCAGGGATGCCTCGACATATGTGGTCCGAGGCGCGGCTTTCCACTTAAAGAGTAATTTTGACAGGGCTATCGTCGATTACACGAAGGCAATTCGTCTCGATCCAAGTTATGTCAACGCATACGTTAACCGTGCCTACACATACTATGCGAAGGGTGATTTCAACAAAGCCATCGACGACCTGACCCAAGCAATTCGGTTGAATCCGAAGGACGTTGAGGCATATTATTGTCGGGGGTTGGCGTTTTATGACAGTGGCAAACTGGTTAAAGCTATCGATGATTACACGAAGGTAATTCGTCTCGATCCAAGTTATTTCAAAGCATACACTAACCGCGCCTGCACATACTATGCGAAAGGTGATTTCAACAAAGCCATCGACGATCTGACCCAAGCCATTCGGTTGAATCCAAAAGACGCTGTGGCATACTATTATCGGGGATTGGCGTTTAAGAGCAGTGGCAAACTGATTAAAGCCATTGATGATTACACGAAGGCGATACGAATCGACCCGTCTATGCCAAGCACGTACGTCGAACGTTCGATCGCATATTTCAAGGCCGGCGATATTAAGAAAGCTATTACGGACTGCACAGAGGCGATCCGGCTTGGTCCCACGGATTCCCAGTTCCGTTACAACCGCGGCTATACCTATTTCAAGAGCGGTGATGCCAAGAACGCTGTAAAAGACTTAACGGAAACCATCCGCCTGGATTCGAAGAGCTTCGATGCATACTATTGTCGAGGCCTCGCATACGCACAGTGTGGCGATTGGACGAAAGCCATTGCCGACTATAAAAAGGCAATAAAAATTGAACCCAAGCTCGCCGACCCATATATTGATCGCGGTGCGGTGTACTCCCAGACAGGACAGCTCAGGAAGGCCATTGCCGACTACTCTGAGGCTATTAAGTTAGCCCCCAGAAATGAAAGCGCATACCATGCTCGAAGTCTCGTATACATGAAGTCTCGCGATTGTGACAAGGCCCTTGCGGATATTACAGAGGCCATTCGACTAAGGCCCGACTTTGCGCAAGCCTATATAGTACGAGGCGGCATATATATCATAAAAGGGGATTGGGAAAAGGTTGTCAAGGATTGCAGCGAAGCCATCCGGCTAAACCCAAAACTCTCCCTGGCGTACTATGTGCGTGGCCTCGCTTATGATAAAAAAGGCGAAAAGGCCAAGGCAGACGCGGACTTTGCCGAAGCCAGAAAGCTTGGCTATAAGGGACGAAAAGGGGGCATCACTGAGACGTCAGGTGCCACTGGCGAGAAATAGTTTTTGAATGGCACTGGCTGCTTGTTAGCCAGGGAACGGAAAAAGGGGACATCACTGATTATCTGCCACCTTCCTGGGGCGACCCGGGCCGCGGAGGGTGAAGTTTAGTTTCAGGCGGTCTGCCGTTTTACGTACCCAGCTTTCCGAACCGAACGGGCGGCCGCGTTGCATGCATGTGAGGATGCCGCCGATCTGTGCTGTGTTGAATTCCTGGTTGACCCATGCCGTCCAGTTTCTCGACCGCCCGACGGGCCACGGGCTCATGCTCAACTCGCCGCCGCGATGCGTCCTCTTCCAGAGTCCGCTCCACTGCCATTGCTCTGCCCGCTTCACTAGCCCGGCGCGGAGGGGATTGGCCTCGACGTAACGGCATAGAGTCAAGAAGTAATCGTCTTCTGCGACGGGGAAACTTTTGAATCGACCTTGATAGAGGTGGCCGCCGCCACGGTTATGATAGTGTTCATGGTGACGACGCACATGCGTCACGCCCACCCAGCCCATCAGCCGCCCCAACGATTCGTCGGTCGCCGGGCAGACGACCAAGTGCCAGTGATTCGGCATCAAGCAGTAGGTCAATAAATCCACCGGATAGCGTTCCAAGCCTTGAGCCAGCACACGCTCGAACGCCTCGTAATCGCCCGGCTTGTGAAACAGCCGCATCCGCCCGTTCCCTCGGTTGAGAACGTGGTAGACTGTCCCCGCTTCAATGGATCTTGCTGTTCGTGGCATTCCAACCACACTAACACATCTTGCCTAACCTGTCAATATCAGTGATGTCCCCTTTTTTAAGTCCTAAGTTGCCTTGCGGTTTGGCGTTATTGTGATGCCTGTTCAAATATGTAGAATGGGGCGAACTACTGTGCTTTGCGCCTCCGCGTGAGATTATGAACCGATTGTCAGTATTTCGTGCATGCATCTGATGCGTCGCGGACGCACCCTACGAAACTAATAGAGGGGCACGGACAGAATAATTGCGGCGGGATTATAGACAGGTTGCCGTTGCGGGCGCAACTGCGATTTGGAGCAGTCACGGCTTATGTGCGTTAGATGGTCGCTCATGCGGAGGTAAACCCGTCGCTAAGATTTATATCAAACGACAAATGTGTTAATCTGAGATTTAACAAGGTATTACGACTAGAGTAACTCCATGTTGGTTGGCTGGCGTACAAAAATAAAACCAGCGAGGAAGGAGGGGGGGCTTGATAAAGTGCTACTGCGCACTGGCTGACAGATAAAGCAGCCTGTGGCTCACGGCGACAAATATGGGCATGGCCCTATAAGGAAAAAAATGCCTTTAGCAGACAAGCCTGTTTCAAGAAATAGCGTGGAATTCAAAGATTCGATTTCGAAGATAGATATCAATTCACTAATATCAAATAAAGATATCAAGGTGCTCCAAACTTGCAATCCTGTTGATTCAAAAAGCTGGGCATTAGTAAATGAAATACTAATAGCTGAACGTCCTGATATCGAAATACGGATATATGGACATTACGGTCAAATTTGCGATTTGGCATTTCTTGAAAACATCACAAATGTCCAAAATCTATCTATTGATTGCTTGCAGAATGCTATTAATATTAAGTCCCTTGAAAAGCTGCCATATTTGAAATCATTGTCCATCGGTATTTTCAGTCTAGAGAGTTTTGATTTTCTTGAATTATTGCCAACAACACTCGAACAGCTATTCCTAGGAGCAACAAATTCAAAAAAACCAAATTTAAAAAAGCTTGGTCGCTTTTCGAATTTGAAAGAGCTTTACATCGAAGGTCAACAGAAAGAAATAGAGGTCGTCGGAATCCTGTACTTTTTAGAAAAGCTCGTGTTAAGGTCTGTATCACCTAAAGATATTAGCTTTATCCGAAAGCTAGAGAATCTTTGGTCGTTAGATATCAAACTAGGTGGCATTAAAGACTTAACCGCCCTCGATGGTCTCACAAACATTAAATACCTTGAACTATGGCAAATAAAAGGGTTATCTGACATTTCGGTAATCTCAAGCCTTTCTGGCTTGCAATACCTTTTCCTGCAATCATTACGAAATGTGGGGAAGTTTCCTGATGGAGTGCTCCCCAAAACCTGCTCCATATGTTATGAGAGTATCCAGAGCCAGAGA
>CAZISU010000724.1:0-4131 GCA_964541935.1 uncultured Planctomycetaceae bacterium
GGAGTTGTTGTAGCGAACAACCATTTGTGAGGCGATATGTTCCTCGCTTGCGCTTCGGGTTTAGTATGGATTCGTGAAGAATCCTGCCAGGACACAGAAACATTGGGGATAAGACCATGCCACAAGACACAGACGTCCCACAAAACACGGGCGGTAATGCCAAGGGAATTCCCCATGGCGATTCGTTGCGAGAAAACGACCAGCCCGACGAGGCCGGCCCGGGCGATGCGCGTGTGCTGGATTTCCTGCTTTATTCGCTCTCGATCCCGGAAAGAGCCCTGCGTAGTGGTTCGGGTGTGTTGGGCGGAACTCTGCGTGAATCGGCTGCGATGCTGGTTCCGCGTGCCTTTCAGAACTCGAAGACATATTCTGTCATGGTGCGGCAGATGCTCGACTTTATGGCCGAAGACATCGGCGGCGTGGCCCGCTCCAGCGACCCCGACGCGCCGGCCCCCGTGGAAAACTATGTCGCTCGCAAAACGGTCGGCAACTTCGTTGAAATCGCCGGAATGGCAACCATGCATCTTTCGCCGTTAATGTTTCTGGCCATTGTCAGCGACGTGGCCTACGGCTCGCAGGCATACATGCAGGAAGTGGCCGAGGAGTTGAAAAAGCAGGGCATTATTAACAGCAATTCGACCATCAACCGAGTCGACGACCTGCTGGAATCAGTGGCAGGCATGACCGAAACGGCCGCCACGGCTTTCGACACGCCTCCACTTTCGGTCGACGGTCTGCGCGAAACCATTTCCCAAACCCGCACAGCGGCCCAATCGCTAGACCCTGTGAGCGTCATACCTCAGGCGGAACTGAAACGCATGTGGGACGATATTCATCAGATTGCCGAGGACGAAGGGGTCAATCCGTTTGCCGTTTCCAGCGCCGTGACTCTCTATTCGCTGGGCCACATCGCCACACTGGGCCGCGGCGCGCTTTCCACGGCTCGCGTCGCCGGCACTTTGCTGGATCGTCACGTCGTAGACCACTATCGGGACGGACTGGAAGATATTCGCACAAAGGGCATATATGGCTCGCTATCGGAAACCAGCCAACCATACATGGAGGCGGTGTGGATGAACTTCTCGGGCGAAAAATCCACAATCACCGAAGAAGTCCTGAGCGGACGGATGATCGGCAAGGCATGGAACGTGGTCGGGCGCTGGCTAGCTGCCCGTTGAAAAAAGTTGACTTGCTGCAATGGGTGGCTGGGGCTACTAATCCGTCTGTAGAGTAGATTTTTGCCTGGGCAGTGTGAAGCAAAATGTTGAGCCTCGCGCGGGGCCTTCCGATTCGACCCAGATTCGCCCGCCATGCACTTCGACAATACGCTTGACCACCGCCAATCCTATTCCCGAGCCTTCAGCCTCCTGGTCGAGTTGCTCGAAGAGGGCAAATACTTTTTTCGTATAACTGGATTCTATGCCGATTCCGTTGTCGCGAACATAACAAACCGTTTGAACCCCGTCTTGCCGCGATCCGATCTCGATACGCGGCCGGGCTTGATCGCCCATATACTTCACGGCGTTGTCGATAAGGTTCTGCAAAACCTGCAAGAGCCGGACTTTGTCGCCGTAAACCACGGGCAGATCCGCTAATACCTCGACTTGCACGCCTCGCTGTTCGATCTGTCCGTGGGTTAGGTCCATCGCCTTGTGGGCCAATTCTTCCAGTGCCACGTGTTGCGGTGGGTTAACCAATCGGCCGATCCGCGACAGTTCTAAAAGTTCCTTGAGCAAACGTCCCATTTTGTCGACCGCGGCAGAAATGCGGGTCAGGTCAAGTTCCACGGCTTCGCGGTTTCCTTCATCCAGGTCCTGCCGCAACATGCCAACAAATCCATTTACGGTGATCAAGGGGCTTTTTAGATCGTGGGAAACTGTATAGGTAAACTGTTCCAACTCGTCGTTCTGAACCTCCAACTTTGCGATCAGTCTCTCGCGTTCCCGCTCCACTTGTTTGCGCTCGGTAATGTCTCGGTCGACGCCCCTGTAGCCGACGATCCTGCCGTCTTCGTCGCGTATCGGCACGCCGTTTGTTTCGAGCACAACGCCGCGGCCGTCCCTGTGTATAGCGGTATTCTCGAGACCGCTCAGCGGCTGCCCGTTTCGAAGGGCATCGTGGAAGACCATACTGTTTTGCATTGCTTCGCCCGGTGCCATGAAGTCGAAGGCCGTCTTGCCGAGAGCCTCCTGCGGCTCGTACCCCAGCACATCTTTGATCTTGGGGCTAGAGTAGGTGTAGGTGCCGTTTCTGTCCACTTCCCAGATCCAATCGCTGGAAGCCTCGACCAGTGTGCGGAACCGCTCTTCGCTCTCACGCAGCGCTTCCTCGACCCGCTTTCGTTCGGTAATATCGACGCCCAGGCCGACGAGATGGGGAACGCCGTTGAAGTCGCAACGTTTTCCGGTGAACAAGAAAGGGATTTTGTTGCCGTCCTTGGTTAAGAGTGCGGCTTCGAGCGAGGTGGAGCCTTCGCGGTAAACCTCCTGTATGTGCTCTGTTACCAACGCTCGATTGTCAACTTCAAAGAAATCCGTCACATGTAGCTTGCTGAGTTCATTGGAGGAGTATCCGCTGATCGTCTCGAATTCAAGGTTCCAACTCACGAGTTGCTCGCCGACGAACATGTAAAAAATGCCGGGCAAGCTGTTGACGATCTGTCGGGAAAGGTCTCGCTCGCGTAGCAGTCGATCGTCCGCCTGCTTCCGCTCGCTGATGTCTCTGCTTATTCCCTGTAGGCCAACCGGGTTGCCGTCAGAATCGAGAATAGCCTTTCCTGAAATCTCCAGCGGAACCATCTTGCCGTTTATGTCCAACATCTCCACTTCGAAAGTGATCCCCGGAGTTTCGGGCAGATTCTGCATCATCCTTGCAGCGACATCCTTCATAATCGCTAGATTATTGGAATTCGCATGCTCCGCCAGATTGCTACCGATCCACTCTTCGGGTTTGAATCCCATCATCTGCTCGATGGCCGGATTGATGTATTTGAAATTCAGATCGAGATCCAGAAGCCAGATGCAATCAATGCTGTTGTAGGCCAGTAGCCTGTAATTTTCCTCGCTCTTTCGCAGATCGAAATTGCGGCCATGCAGGATGAAGGCATAGAAGATAAAAGCCCACCACATGGGTATCAGTGCCCCGATGACATCTTCATAAGGATCTAGGGCTTGTGTGATTCCCGACCATTCCAAGGCGAGCAGAGATGCATAAAAACTGTTGGAAATCAAAAGACCCGCGATAAAAAGCTTGACCTCGCGGCCCGGGATGCGCCGCCAGCCGGCAAAGAGGATTGCCAACGCGGCAAGGGAGGCCAGCAGTGATATCAGATCAAAGGTCACTATCAAAGGCATCACTTAGACTCCGCTTTGCTGCCAAACGATACCTTCCAACACCAAGCTACCAAAAGCAACGAACTGCAAACGTAGCACAGATGTTCCATATAGTTTAAAGCGGTCCCCCAGAAGAAGCCCTCGGCAATTGTGGCTACCCAACCGAACAGGAAGACGTAAAATGCTAAACGTAATGTCGTCCCTTGGGGAATACGCTTCATCTCATCCTTGTAAGCCAAAGAAAAGCTGAATACCGCAACGCCTATCACCAGCATGACGAATTCGTTTCCCTGAATCATCTCTAACTCCTTCATGCGGCCAATGCTTCACACACATCTGAAGTATAAGACATCGAAGAAGTTGCTGGAGCCTCTCCTCCCCCAATGGTGGCCGTAAACTCCACGAGTTCTCAAATTTTGGCAAGCTATACGGGGATGGATTAGGCGGAATGGCCGCATAACGGACATTTTGACAGTTCTGCCTGGAGATATGCCCACCACGGATTATTCATGGACCAGTGTTTTCGCTTGAAATACTAACCCGAAGCGCAAGCGAGGCCGCCGGTAAACACGGAAAAACGTCGTACTTCCTCGCTTGCGCTTCGGGTTAGTATGGCTCATGAATAATCCGAGCTAACATCCAGCCTTAGCGTTTGGGCGCCGCGGCTTCTTTCACCACCGCCCCGTGCTCGTCGCTGAGCACCAATAGCGAAAAACGCTCGACCAATGCCAATTCGTCCGTGTTCAGCGACGTGTAGTCCAACCGCCCACGCAGGTCCGTGTAGCCGTCCTTATAGAAC
>CAZISU010000725.1:0-4122 GCA_964541935.1 uncultured Planctomycetaceae bacterium
AACTCACCACATTCCTCGATTATCGCCACCAGGACGAGGTCCGCCGACTGCTGGCCCAAACGGCCGCGGCCGACGACCTGACGATGATCTCCGTCACCCACGACGTCAACCGCGCCGCACTGGAAAGCGACCGCATCGTGGCACTCTGCGAAGGCCGGGTAACGTTCGTAGGAGAGCCCCGAGAGATTATGCGGCCGGAAGTTCTGCAACGGATTTACGGCACGACGTTCATCATGGTCGACCATCCCGAGACCGGGCTGCCGGTGATCGTGCCGCGAGATTGTGCCGCCGACGGGAGGACCGCATGAACCGCACGACGATCCTCTTGCTACTGCTGGCGTTCGCATTGAGCGTGGTCATCGTCACTCCCTTCGTGGGCATGGTAGACGTGCCCGTCGGCGTTTTGTGGGGAGACACCGCCACGGAAAACGTCGGGGCTCGGGCCGTCGATGTGTTTTGGAACCTGCGCGTGCCACGTGTGGCCGTATCGTTTCTGGCCGGGGCTGCACTGGCCATTAGCGGCATGGTTTTTCAGGCCATGTTCCGCAACCCGTTGGCAACGCCGTTTACGCTGGGCGTATCCAGCGGGGCATCGCTGGGCGCGGCCATCAGCATCAACCTGGGCTGGTCGTTCGTCATACTAGGTTTTCCGGCCATCTCGTTCTCGGCCTTCGCCGGCGCATTGTTGGCAATCGGTTTGGTCTACGGCCTGAGCCGCGCGCGGCGGGGTTTCTCCAGCGCCACCATGCTGCTGGCCGGCGTGGCCGTGAGCTTCTTCTTCTCCAGCCTGATCCTCTTCATTCAGTACATCAGCGATTTTACCCAATCGTTTCAGATGATCCGCTGGGTGATGGGCGGCCTGGAAAACGTGATCGGCGCGGGCGACGTGCTCAACGTTTTGCCCTTCGTCGTGGCCGGCACGCTCACGGTGGCCTACCTGACCCGCGAATTGAACCTCATAACCACCGGCGAACAACTGGCCGCCAGCCGCGGCGTCGAGGTCGGCAAAACCAAGAAAATCCTCTTCCTGGTCACCTCACTGATGATCGGCGCGGTAGTCGCCGTTTGCGGCCCCATCGGCTTCGTCGGCCTCATGGCCCCCCACATCTGCCGCCTCTTGATCGGCGCCGACCACCGCTACCTGACCCCAGCCACCTGGCTCTTCGGCGGAGCTTTTTTAACTCTCTGCGACACCCTCTCCCGCACCGTAACCGCCCCCACGGAACTACCGGTTGGGATAATCACCGCATTGCTCGGCGGCCCGTTTTTCCTATGGTTACTGATCGGACGCGGCGGAGATACAGCCTAATCAACCGGGTGCCATGGTCCACGCTTGCGTGGCCATGTCGCCCGACTTCTGGGCACACGACTTCGCAGCAGAACAACTCACACTACCGACCCGGCAAGCCAAATCAGTGTCGCCACCAATCCAATCCCCAAAAGAACGGCCCCAGCGCAGCCACTGGCTTTATGCGCCGCCAGCTTTTCGAATTTCTCAGGGTCTTGCTCGATCAGCTTGGGTATCAACGCTTCGACAAAATCCTTGGCTTCTTTGAGCCCTTGCCCGGTAGCCTCGCGGTAGATTTTAATGGCCTCGATCTTCTTGCACCCGGCCAAAGCGTTTTGGATATCTTCGATCTGCTGCTGGGTCAGTTGGTCCGACATTTCCGCGATCCTTCATTAACGTTCGAAATATCACCTAACGGTCGCCTGTATTTGACACGACTGCAATCAGGAATTCAAGCAGATGCCCAGCAAAGCACTCAATTGTCTGAGTTCGTGCGAGAATTCGCATTGACGAAAACGCATGGTTTTCCGATGCTTACTTCGGTTGTGCAAGGCTAACAACAACGTTGCAAAGAAATAAATAGGAAAAGTCAGATGTTCGAAACCTTCGAGCACACCGCCGACCTGGGCCTGCGAATCCGGGCTGAAACCCTCAAGGGCCTTTTCGAAGAAGCCGGCCTGGCGCTTTTTTCGGTAATTGTCGTTGACCCAAAAACAATCCGCCCAAAACAATCTTTCTCGTTCGAAATCCAGGGCACCAATAAAGACGAACTGCTTCTGGACTGGTTGTGCGAATTGCTGTTTACGTTCTCGAACAAACATGTTGTCCTGGGCCGATTCGATGTCGATATAAGTGACACGGGGCTAAAGGCCGCAGCGTGGGGGGAGACCTATAACCCTGACGCCCACCAGATTGGCGAAGAAGTTAAGGCAATCACTTACCATGGATTAAAGGTGGAAGAACTGGAACACCACTGGATAGCTGAGGTTATAATCGACCTCTAAAACCCTACTAACTGGCACAATCGACAAGTCAAATACAACCGGTAGATTCTTCCCATACCCGCCAAACCTCCTCGTGACTGCATCAGATTTGCTACAGCCGTTGCGAGCCAACCGCAGTATAATGAATACCAACGAGTTAATCGCCCCCCCCACAAGCTGTGTCCCCTTACGCTCCCTGGAGAAAAAGCTACACTGGTTATGGACTGGCGGCCCTATCGCCCGCGATTAATTTCGGGGGATCGTCCGTTTGCGTTTGTCTACACAGACTGATTTCGCTAAAATGGTTGGCTTCAACGGTGCGAAGAAGCTGGCACTTATCCAAGCAAGGAGTGAGGAGCAGACTCGGTGCAAATCAAAATATCGGCTCGCCACGGCTCACTGAGCGAAGCAACCCAGGCAAAGATCACCAGCAAAGTCGAGAAGTTGACTCGGCGTTTCGAACGACTGACCTCCATTACGGTAACGGTCGATCTGGAACACCGCGAAACACCCGGCGTTGACGTTCAGGTTTCAGCCGAACACAAACACGATTTTGTGGCCAGTTGCCAGGGCGAAGAGCTTATGGCAGCAATAGACCATGTAATTCACAAGCTGGAACAGCAGCTACGTAAATACAAAGAAAAAATCCAAGACCATCACCGGACCGAAGGTCTCAGGCAGCAAGCTGCCCTGAGCGAATCAACTTCTGAGGATGATGACGAGGATGATGATTTAGACGATTAAAGGAGAATGGTGAATGAAATTCGCCGACTTTGTCAGTCGTGATGCGATCAAAGCAGAATTGACCGCAGAGGATAAAGAAGGAGTAATCCGTGAGATGGTCCAATCTCTCATGGATGCTTCGCAAATCGACGCGGACGAGCAAGAGAGTATAGTCAAGGCAATCCTCAAACGCGAAGAGCTAGGTAGCACCGGCATCGGCCGAGGAGTGGCCGTTCCGCATACCAAGCATCCCAGCGTGGATCACCTTGTTGGCACCGTAGCTGTGAGCTCCGAGGGAGTGAACTTCAACAGCCTCGACGGTGAAAAAGTACAATTGTTCTTTCTGCTGATCTCGCCGCCCGACCGACCGGGCGACCACCTGCGAGCGCTGGAAAACATTTCACGCCAGCTTCGCAATGACACCTTCTGCAAATTCCTGAAACAATCAGGCACTGCCGAAGATATCCAACAGTTACTGGACGAAGCAGACAACAACCAGTTCGTTTCCTGATGGCAATAGCAACACGAACCGTGACGGTCGCCAATCGCGAAGGTTTTCACCTTCGCGCCGCTACCTTATTCGTTTGCCTTGCGCAGCGTTTCAACTCCAGCATCGAAGTCTCAAAAGGCGATCGCACGGCCGACGGCAAAAGCACGGCATTGCATCTGACCGGATTGGGAGCTTTCGAGGGCGACCAAATGTTGATACATGCCGATGGTGACGACGCCGAAGAAGCGTTGGACGCGCTGGCCGCACTCTTCACCACACACTTTGGTGAAGACGAACCTGAAAACAAAGAGTCGGCCCAAGGGCAAGTGCCCGAAGGCGTTGGTGAAGACGATTCCGCCTCGGCATAATCTATTCACCTTGAAGAAAACATAAAAACCACACTAAGCGCAACGGCCCGCGAAAACGGTCGATTGCCGCTGTCCAGCGGATAGGCACCGCCGTTAGCCAACGGCGCCCCCTTCGCGAGGCAGCCAAGGCGATCCCGTCCATGCCGTTGGCGCAGAGGGTCCAAATGCAAAAGCTGCAGGGCATAGCAGTCTCGCCAGGCGTAGCCATCGGCGAGGCGCTGGTGATGGACAACGAGGGCTTCCGCATTCCTCGCCGGTTCGTTGCGCGCG
>CAZISU010000726.1:0-4111 GCA_964541935.1 uncultured Planctomycetaceae bacterium
TGCGGTGCAGGTCATGTCTCAAGTGCCGCAATTCGTGCTGCAAGCTGTTGCGTTCAGTGGCATGATCCTGCTCTGCTTGGCATTGATGGACTCAGAAGGACTCGCATCGGGACAGGCGCTCGGAGGAATCCTGCCAATACTCGGGGTATTCGCCTTCGCAGGGCAGCGGCTGATGCCAGAACTGTCGAAGCTCTATCAGTCACTGGCGCAACTCACGGCCGGTGGCGCCGCGGTAAGCATGGTGCATGACGATTTGTTGAAGAAAGCTGGGTCGGGTAACCTTCTACGTGATATCCCGCCGGCGCTAGGCCTCTCGCGTCAGCTTTCACTGGAAAGTGTTTCTTACCGCTACCCCAATGCAGAGCTTGTCGGCTTAAAGGATGTCTCGCTGAACATTAGCGCAGGCGAGCGGATCGGGGTGATTGGCAGCACTGGGGCAGGCAAGACGACGCTGGCGGATGTGATGCTGGGCCTGCTATCACCTAACGAGGGTCGCATCTTAGCGGACGGTATAGAGATAACTTGCGAAAACCTGCAGGCATGGCAGCAAAGCGTTGGCTATGTTCCACAGGATATCTTTCTCATTGATGCCAACCTTACCGAGAACATCGCGCTCGGGGTGCTGCCGCAGGAGATCGATGAGGACCGCGTGCGTCATGCCGCTGAGATCGCTTGTCTTGATGTTTTCATTCAAGAGGAATTACCCGACGGATATAACACGACCATTGGCGAACGCGGCGTGCGCCTATCTGGCGGGCAGCGCCAGCGTATCGGGATCGCGCGCGCGCTTTACCACGATGCGGATATGATTGTGTTCGACGAAGCCACCAGCGCACTCGACAACCTGACGGAGCGTGAGGTTATGGCGGCTATTGACGCGTTGCCCGGTGACAAGACTGTGCTGATGATCGCGCACCGGCTGAGCACCATAAAGCGCTGTGACCGGATCATCGTGCTGGACAAGGGGCAGCTTGTAGGCTGCGACACTTGGGAGGCGCTGATGGCCGGCAACGCCTTCTTCCGTAAGATCGCGAGCCTGGAAGACGCAGCGTGAACACTTCCACTTGATCAAAATGACTATCAATTAAGAAAGAGAAATCAATGCTTTCAAATTTCACAATTTTGATCACAGGGGGCACGGTCTCTTTCGGGCATGCATTCATTCCCATGGTGCTTGAAAAATACAATCCGAAAAAAGTAATCGTTTTTTCACGCGATGAGATGAAGCAATGGGAAATGGCCAAACTTTATGGCACTGACAGCCGCGTTCGCTTTTTCATAGGCGATGTTCGCGACCGTGAAAGGCTTTACCGTGCCTTTGACGGCGTTGATTACGTAGTCCATGCCGCCGCAACCAAGATTGTGCCCACCGCCGAATACAATCCCTTTGAATGTATTAAGACCAACGTCAATGGGGCGATGAATGTCATCGACGCTGCGATCGACAAGGGAGTGAAAAGAGTTGTGGCGCTGTCCACTGACAAGGCGTCGAGCCCGATCAACCTTTATGGCGCTTCAAAGCTGGCCTCGGACAAGCTGTTCGTAGCGGGCAATGCCTATGCAGGCGAGCATGACACGCGTTTCTCGGTTGTGCGTTACGGCAACGTGATGGGGTCGCGCGGCTCAGTCATCCCATTCTTTATGTCGATCGCCGACAAAGGTGTGCTGCCGATCACCGACACCCGCATGACCCGGTTCATGATATCACTAGAGCAGGGCGTCGAACTGGTATGGCACGCGTTCGAGGACATGATTGGCGGTGAAATATACGTGAAAAAGATTCCGTCCATGACGGTCACCGATATCGCTAAAGTACTGGCTCCCGAGGCGCGTCACGAGATAGTCGGAATTCGCCCTGGTGAAAAGCTGCACGAGCAGATGATCGGTATTGAGGATGCAGCTTATACCTACGAATACGACGCGCATTTTAAGATATTGCCTGCGATCAATCACTGGGCGAATGACCCAATGCGGATCAAGGACGGTCGCAAAGTGGCCGAGGATTTTGTCTATACAAGTGATCTTAACCCTGACTGGATGAGTGAAGGAAAACTGGCCGAGTGGATCGCAGCGCACCGCAACAAAATCGGAGCTATTTAATGATCCCCTACGGCCGCCAAAGTATCAACAAAGATGACATCGCCGCCGTCGAGGCAGTCCTGTTGTCTGATTACCTGACGCAAGGCCCGGTAGTACCGCGCTTCGAGCACGCAGTAGCGGCGCGTGTGGGTGCGGGTCATGCCGTGGCGGTCAATTCCGCCACTTCGGCACTGCACATCGCCTGCGCTGCACTCGACCTTGGCCCCGGCGATCTGCTCTGGACTTCACCCAACACCTTTGTCGCCTCCGCAAATTGCGGGCGTTATTGCGGGGCCGAGGTGGATTTTGTTGATATCGACCCAGAGACCTTCAATATCTGCCCAGACGCGTTGGAGGCTAAACTTGAGGCAGCCAGGCGAATGGACCGCATGCCAAAGGTGATCGTCGCCGTTCACATGTGCGGACAGTCCCCCGACATGGCGCGCATCGCCACGCTGGCCCGCGCTCATGGGGTGCGGATCATCGAAGATGCCAGTCATTCCATAGGCGCAGATTACCTTGGCGCGCCAGTTGGCAATTGTACTCATTCCGACATCACTGTGTTTAGCTTTCACCCGGTCAAAATCATCACTACTGCAGAGGGCGGCATGGCGCTGACCAATGATGCGGAGCTTGCTGCGCGGATGGAACGGCTGCGCAGCCACGGCATCACCCGAGACCCGGCTTTAATGACCCATGAACCCGATGGGCCTTGGTATTACCAGCAGCTGGAACTCGGCTGGAACTACCGTATGACCGAGATGCAGGCGGCATTGGGACTGAGCCAGATGGACCGGCTCAATGCCTTCATTGCGCGACGCAGGGCTTTGGCTGACGCCTATGATAATCTGCTGTCAGACCTTCCGCTTCGCTGCCCCGGACGGATGGAGGGTGCAAATTCGTCTTGGCATCTCTACGTCATCCGGCTGGATGATCCGACCCACCACCGTACAGTATTTGAGGCGTTGCGCGCTGACGGGATTGGTGTGAATCTGCATTACATACCCGTCCACCTACAGCCATATTACCGCGCGCTCGGCTTCGACCAAGGTGATTTTCCCGCGTCCGAGGACTATTACGCCCGTGCCATCTCCATTCCGCTGCATGCAGGGTTGGCCGATGAAGATCAGCATCTGGTCGTAGCGGCCATAACCAAGGCGCTGGCATGAGCGTCTGCATCATCCCGGCGCGGGGCGGCTCCAAGAGGATCCCGCGCAAGAATATCCGCGATTTCTGTGGGCGCCCGATGATTGCTTGGCCCATTCAAGCTGCTATAGACAGCGGCTGCTTCGACCGGATCGTTGTCTCAACAGATGATGATGAAATCGCCCAAGTGGCGAAAGAAGCGGGAGCCGAAGTACCCTTTCGCCGCCGTGCTGAGCTTTCCGACGATCACACGCCGACCGTACCGGTTATCGTGGATGCCATCGACCAATTGGACGTGCAGGGTCTAACGCCAGTTTGCTGCCTTTATGCGACCTCCCCCTTTGTTACCCCCGCCGATCTGAACGCAGGTATGGAGCGGCTGGATAACACCGGAGCGCCCTTCGTTCTGAGCGTGACAACATACGCCTTTCCAATCCAAAGGGCGCTGCGACGCGACACTTCCGGCGAAGTTAAAATGTTCAACCCTGCTCATATGCAAACCCGCTCGCAGGATTTAGAAGAAGCCTGGCATGATGCCGGGCAGTTTTACTGGGGGCGCGCCGAAAGCTGGGCAACCAGTCGTGGCATATTCGAGTCGGGCGCACAGGGTCTGGCCCTGCCGCGTCACCGGGTCCAGGATATTGACACCGAAGAGGATTGGCTAAGGGCTGAGTGGATGTTTCAGGAGTTAAATACCAAATGGAGGAAAACATGATTAAATCATCGAGCTATACGACAGAGCAAGAGCACTTTTGGGCTGGAGAGTTTGGTACTGAGTATATTAACCGCAACCAAGGCAGCGATCTGCTTGCTTCAAACCTAAATTTCTTTTCTAAAGCTTTAAATTCGGCGAAAGGTTTAGAAAAGAAATTTAGGTTTGAAGCAA
>CAZISU010000727.1:0-4103 GCA_964541935.1 uncultured Planctomycetaceae bacterium
ACCGTGTCGGTTACTATCGGTCGCACGAAATCGACGCCCTTTTGGTGGGCTGCGACCATGTCGCCGGCCACGATCTCGAGGATGTTACGCTCGGCGTCGATGACCGTATTGACGATGAAGTCGCAGCCGGCGCAAAGCCCGATCCAGGTATTCTCTTCGTGGACCGGGTTGCCTTCGAGACAGCCGTTTTCGGCCTTGGGATCTTCCAGAAAGGCCGGGCTGTGCCAGGCTCGAACGGTTTCCAGGCCGGCTATGCCGGGGCAGATCAACTTTCGCCCGCCCGAGAAACCGGCCATGAAATGCGGCTCGATCAGGCCGGTGGTGATTCTCAGGTCCGATTCGATAAATCGCGTGTCGATCCAAACCGGCACGCCGCGCGGGCTTTTACCCAGATAGGTATGCTCCTCCTGACGCTGGCCGAAGTGGTTTTCGATGCGGTAGTTGTCCACAATCGATTGGCCTACCATCTCGACAAGCTCTTCGCCCTCGTTGGGCCGGTGCAGGCCGGTGGCCACCAGGATCAAGATATCCTTGCGGGCAATGCCGCTTTGCTCCAGAGTGGAAAGCAGCGGCGGTAGAATCACCTTGTTGGGAACCGGCCGGGTGACGTCGCTGATGACGACGCAGGCATTCTTCCGTCCGCGGGCCAGGTCGGCCAGCGGGCGTGTGCCGGTCGGCTGCCGCAAGCGCTCTTCGAGAGTGGCCACCGGGTCGGGAAGCGGCTCGACCGGACGGTATCCCAAGCTTTTGACAAAATTCTCGTCCGGCAGTTCGACTGAGAGACCGGTTCGACCGTAAGCAAGCTCAACCCGCATTTTACGCGCTCCTGCGAGCAACCCTTTCTTTTCAGGCGCCCGCTTGGAATTGAGGATGAAGAGAAAAGGGTTGCCGAACGAAAAATTGCACAATCTCACAAGCGGCCCCAAACGAGCGGCTAGGTGATCGCGCGAGAATCAAACGGGTGCGGAGGTCGAGGAGATTATTACTGGGCGTCGCCTTCTTCTTCGTCTTCTTCCTTCTTCTTTTTCTTCTTCTTCATCGCGAGCTTGAAGACCCGAACTTTGTCGAGTCCCAAGGGGCTGTCGCCTTCCTGCCAGCGGTCGGACGCTTTGAGTCGCTCGATCCGCTCGGCGCGCGTCAGCACGCTACGGCTGCGAGCGAGTCCCGCGCGAACCTTTAGGCTTTTGTCCATCGTCATGGTCGCTACTCTCCTGTAATTAGTCTGCTGAATTAGTTTGCCGTCCAATCCGTTGATCTTACCCCCGCGATCGGTCGGCCAAATTATATTGTTCTATTCTTATTCATATAAGGAAACACATCAGTATATGGCCACAAAGCGGAACCTGCAAGTGGCCCGAGCGGAACAACCAACGGCATCCGGGGGCCGAGCCACTACATCGAGGGGGTTAATCGGAAAGTGACTGTCTACATTGCAAAAAAGTCATTTCCGAGAGCCGTATTATTCGCTTGGATCGGTCCGAAGTGTGATTCGAGAACAGAAATAATCGGTTTTGGGTCAGATAGGACATTTATGCGAGGCTGCTAGCGGTCACAAGCTAGCGGGATAAACGGAGTAACTTTCACTGTGTTACCCCCTTTGCTCGCGCAGAAACGCGTCGAGGATCGACGGAATATCACCCGTCAGGGGGTTTGCGGGAGAAAATTTTGGCCTTTTGGGACTAAACCGCGTAAACTTACAATAGAGTCCGGATTAGTTACACGGACGTTTTTCGGCATCGCTTTATTGAACGGATATCACTCGTTAGCGGCGAACGGGAGACGCATCATGAGCCACGATCTGAAGCAATCCTTTACCATGGTAATCGGATTTATAATCGGATTATCCTTGGCCACCATTCTCATGCCTAGCAATCTAGCCTTGGCAATCACCTCTGGAATTATCTGCGGGGTTTTGTCCGGCATGTTCTTTGCTCAGGTCAACTACGGTGACGTTTTTTGGCACGTCGACCATTTGGCCACTTCCGCGGGAGGTGTCAAGCAACCGTTGGCAACACCTAAAACGTCGGATGCAAATGTCCAGCGTACACGGTACTCAAACTCGAACCGGTCGAATGGCCAGGCGGATAGCGGGGCTATACAACCGGATCGGAAGAAACGTTCTACTAAAAGTTCTACTACAGCGAGGTTTCATGCCATGATCACCGGAAGTAATGCGAGACAGAAAAAGAACTTCCAAAACGAGAAGGCGTATTGGATATCCCACCTGCGGGCACAGAACTTTATCCCCGGCCGACAGGAGCAGCAGGGCCGGCGGTACCAGAGAAGGGTAAAGCCACGCGAAGGATTGCGGATCGAGTCGTAGCTCAAACAAAAAAGACCCCGCTAAGGTCTCGTCATAGAGTCCTGGCGGGGTCCGAGTTTGTTTGCTGCAATGCGACGGCTATTGCTGTGAGTTTTGTAAGACCCGCGTATAGCGTTGCGGGTTTGCCTGGAAACGGGCAAGGGAGTCGGCGTCTAGGAACATGTAAAGACGGCCTTCGAAAACGGCACACGCGTCAGTTCGGCCGGCTTGATGGTTGTTTTCCTCGAAAGACAGCACCGGATCGTTGCCCGCATTGGCCGGTGCGTATCGCTCGGGATTCGAGCGGAAAGCCCTGTGCTGTTCCGGGCCGCACATCATATACACGCGTCCTTCGTGCTCGACGGCAAAGCGTGAGTCGCCCATGGACCATGCTTCGTTGCGAACTAAATCCACCGGGCAGTAGCCGTCTAGTCCGACGGGCGTGGGCGTCTTGACGTCTTCTTGCAAACCTTCCGGCTCGGGCGGTGCCGTCGACTGCTCATCGACCGGTTCATTCGTCGCTTGCCATGGCTCGGGCTGTTCGAGTTCCGCAGACTGTCCGTTTACAGATTGCCCATCTGCCGTTTCCGGCGTTTTTGCATCTGTGTGCGTGCGTTGCGATTTCCAGGATTTAGGTTCTGCCCAGGGCTCGGCCGGAGATTCGAATGTGGTTTGCCGTACCGGTTTCATGGCTGGCTGTTCAATCTCGGCGATGCGTCTGCCAACGGCCGGTTCGTCCATATAAGACCTTGCCGCCATGGGTTCCGGCGCGATAGGCGCTGTTGCCATAGGCGCTGTCGCCATGGGAGCTGTCGCCATGGGAGCTGTCGCGACTGGTTCCGGCGCGATTGGTGCTGTCGCGATTGGTTCCAGCGTTATCGGTTCCGGTGCGATTGGCGTTGGTTCCAGGGGGGTTTCTTCTACCGGCTCCGTTTGAGACGGTTGCAATTCAGGCTGTCGTACTTGTTCCTGATACGGAGCTTCCTGATACGGAACTTCCTGGTAAGGAGCAAGCGGATTTCTCGCTTCGGCGACCGGGCTATAGGGAACCGTGGTGGCAGACTTTTTATCGGGAGACGGCATGGCCGGCGCCGAGTCTGTTGCGGGCGGTACTTCTGGCGGCGCGCCTGTATTGTCGGTCCCTTCAATTGGCATTGTCTCGGGCGTCGGTGGCTGGGCAGGCAGGTTTTCCATGCCCGGCAGCCCTTGATCGAAGCCGGGGCCTTGATCGAAACCCGAATCCAACTGGAAGGGCGTAGTCGGATCCATTCCGCCGGGCCCAGTGGCTGGTCCGTCGCTGATCGGTGGCACATAAATACCGCCGGGTTGCTGAGCGCTGGGTGAAATAAAAGGCTCTTCTTTCGGCAACGGCTCGGGCTTGAAGCCCTGGGGTGCCTCCACCGTTTCTCTACCAAGTCCTCCGGGGAAAGTAATGTCGGGCCGAAGTTGCGGCCATTGACGCCAGACCGTGGGCCAATGGCCCCAGTATCTGAAGTTGGGCGGACAGCAAGGGCCACAAGATCCCGGGCCCTGTCCGGGCACAATCTTCAGCCCTTGGATATGATGCGGGCCAGCGTTCTGCCCGGCGACTTGCGTAGTGCTTAACCCGATCGCGGCTATCGCGAGCAGGGCGGCCACGCAAACGGCCGGCAGGTGTGCATGAGTTTTTCGATTTAGCATGGGAAGGATCCCCCCAATGATTTTAGTGTCTTGCGTCTATCACAAAGTGTTTGTTTTTCTAGGCTCTGTGCATTAAGTCCGTGCATTAAGTCCGTGCATTAATAGCGTTGCTGTCGATAAC
>CAZISU010000728.1:0-4101 GCA_964541935.1 uncultured Planctomycetaceae bacterium
CCTGGGTGTTTTCACAAAAGCGGGTCGCCCATGGCAATAGGTCAGCCACTGAGTCTTGCCGTTTGCGATGCTCTGGGGGTGAGCAAACTTTCCGTCGGCGAACCCCCACTGCGAGTCAGGGCCGTCGGCCGCCCATCGATCGGTTACCCAATGCTTGTTTTCTGCATCGAAATGCTCGGTCGAGTATCCTGCATCGTGTACGAGCACGGCCATTGCTCGTTGCAACCACAACGGTTTGCGACGAATCTTTCCGTTGGCATACACGTCGCCGTGTTTGATGCTGATACTTTCGCCCGGCAGGCCCACAACCCGTTTGACCATAATACGATTCGCCTGGGCCGGATCGCGAAAGGCGACGACCTCCCAAACGCGAGGCCCACGCAAAAGGAACGCCGACTTGTGCATCAGCACACGGTCGCCCGACACATCGGCCGCGTCAGAAATGTCGTTGCCCACATGCCCGCAATTGGGACAAACCGCGCGCTGGGCCGGCTCGTGAGGTTCGATGCCACAGTCAAACCGGAAGCCGCAGTCTTGGCAAACGACCTTCCGATGCGTTCCCAAGAGCGTGGCGGCCATCGATCCGCCGGGCACGACCAGCGGGCTGAACAGCCCCTCGACGCACCAGGTTTTCAGCACAACCACGGCCACCAGCAGCCATACCGCTTTTTCGGCCACGTTCAAGCGACGCCCGCATCGCCCGCCTCGCCTCCGTGTGATCGTTGCATCCGGCACATTCGAAAGCGATTTCGCCGTGGTCCTTCCGGTCATAAGGGTGATATCCGTTCACATTCAGCAGCCGGGCCGCCGGGTCGATAATTTTTCTGAGGTTGCAGGCATAAGGCGTGAAATAAACAACACACATGCAGTAGTAATACTAACCCGAAGCGCAAGCGAGGGGAAAACAGGCCCAACCCCGCGTCTCCCCTCGCTTGCGCTTCGGGCTAGTATTACATGCCGAAAACAAAATACCAGCGCCACCTCAATCCTGATACCTCAATCCTGATACCTCAAGCCTGATACCTCCCCCTCAAATCCGATGAAATTCCTGCTCCCACTACTAATTATAGCAATCGCGCCGGGCGTGCCCATCGCCCAGCGGTATCCTGACGCGAAGCAGGTGTTTTTCTGCGATTTCTGCAAGACGTGGGACGAAAACTTCGACGCTTGGCCCGATGGTTGGACTAGGCGTCGGGGGTCTGGATTCCCCCATTTTGTCGACATTCGTATCCGCAACGAGCCATCTCCGGTCGGAAATCACTGCCTGCGAATCGATCTTAACGGGGCGGCGGCCGTCGCTTACAGCCCCACGATAGAAATCAGCCCCCTCTACAGCTACGTGCTCGAAGGGCAACTGAAAACCGAAGGTCTAAATTTCGATCGGGCTTTCATATCGCTGACACTATTGGATAAAAAACGGCAGCGGCTGTCCACGACCTACAGCGAGAAATTCAAGGCCACCGACGGCTGGAAGAAAATTCGCATCGGACCGGTCGTTCCGCCCAACGAGCAGGTGCGCGGGGCCGTTATCGGCCTGCATCTGGAGCCCAACGGCGGGTCGGGCGTTGCCGACGACGAAGACCTCCGCGGCGCGGCGCTTTTCGACGACATCTGGCTGGCGCGGCTGCCTCGCATGTCGCTCACAAACGAATCGCCCAGCGGCGTTTTCGTCGACCCGGCTAAAGTTCAGCTTAACTGCCGTGCGTCGGGTTTCACCCAAAAAAAGCCCCGTGTAGTATTCTTCCTCGAAGACGTCGACGGCAAGCAACTCGCCAAGCACGAGTGCTCCTTGGCAACCGCCGGCACAACGCGACACGCCGAATCGCTGCTGGACGCACTTTCCGACGAACCGCTGGGACGACAAGGAACGGCCCAATGGAAACCGCCCGTCACCGAACCGGGCTTCTATCGAGTATTTGCCGAGATGAAGGATATGCAGCATCTCAGAGCCATACACCGCCGTCAGAAACTGACCTTTGTCGTGGTCGATCCGCAACATAGCGAGCCACGTGGCGAGTTCGGCTGGAACCTGCCCCGGGGCAACAAGCCATTGCCGCTGCCAGTACTGAATCGACTTTTGGGTCGAATGGGCGTGAGCTACGTCAAATACCCGCTTTGGTACGGAGAAAAGCTTAGCGAGAACGAGATCGAAGAAATCTACCGCTTCGCCGTAAAACTGAATTCACAGGGCATTGAGTTGATTGGCGTGTTCGACAACCCGCCGCCCGAAGTCGTCAAAAATCTGGCCGAAAAAACCGACCTGCAAGCAGCCGACATTTTCACCAGCAATCCGGCGGCCTGGCTACCGTCGATCGAGGCCGTTCTGACCCGTTTTGCAAACCGCGTCAAGTGGTGGCAACTCGGCAACGACAGCGACAACAGCTTTGTCGACTGCGTGAACCTCGACGCCAACCTCACCAAGGTCAAAGACGAACTCGACCAGATCGACCACGACATCAGCCTGGGGATCTCCTGGAACTGGATGAACCAATTGCCCGCATCCGACCAGCGGCAAGCCTGGCGGTTCATCTCGCTATCGGCCGAACCGGCTTTGACGCATCAAGAATTGAAATTCTATCTCGCGGACAACGACCGGCAAAACACCTCAAACCACGATGCCTTGGGTCCATCCAAGCTCTGGGTCGTTTTGCGACCGATAGCCAAGGACCGCTATTCCCGCCAAACGCGCATAGAAGACCTTGTGCGACGCATGATGACGGCCAAAATCAACGGCGCCGACGCCGTCTCCTTGACCGATCCCTTCGACCGCCAACACGGCCTATTCGATGCCAAGGGCATGCCCGGCGAGTTGCTGTTGCCGTGGCGAACTACCGCCGCGGTGCTCGATGGAAGCCGCTTTGTCGGGCAAATCCAGTTGCCCGCGGGCAGCCACAACCGCATTTTTTCCCGTGGCGACAAAGACATCATGGTCGTCTGGAACGAGCACCCCAGCGAGGAAATACTTTTCCTGGGCAAGGACGTTTATCAGATCGACGTGTGGGGTAGAAAAATCACTCCACAGCTCGACGGCCATCGACAGATCATCCACGTCGGTCCCACGCCCAGCTTCGTGGTCGGTCTGAACCAGAAAATCTGCCGCTGGCGAATGGGCTTCGACTTCCAGCACGAGCGCATCGCAAGCATCTTCGGCCGCCCGCATCGCAACGCCTGCCGCTTCGAAAACACCTTTGCCGGCGGCGTTTCCGGACGGATCAAATTAGTGCTGGACCGCTCGTGGAAGGTTCACCCCGACGCCATGCCCTTTCACCTTGCCGCCGACGAACAAACCGAGTTGCCCTTCACACTCATACTGCCCTACGATGCCGTGACCGGCTCGTACGACGCGCGGATCGATTGCGAACTACAGACCGAAGAAACCTGGCGTTTCAGCGTCTATCGACACATACAGGTCGGACTCGGCGACGTCTTCATCGAGCCTTCAACAGAACTGGACGAAGAAGGAAATCTGCGCGTGAACCAACGCTTCGTCAACAACAGCAAGCATCGCGTCAGCTTCAGGTGCCAGTTCTCGGCCCCAGGCCGGCAGCGGATGGGCACCCGCCTGAGCAATATGCCCCGCGGCAGCAACACGAAAACCTACGTCCTGCCCAACGGAAAAGAACTGATCGGCAAAACACTCTGGCTACGCGCATCCGAAATCGACGGACAGCGTAAACTAAGCTACAAATTTAAAGTCCAAGGGCCTGGGGAATAAAGTGTAGGGTGCGTCCGTGACGCACCAGGGGTGGATAATAAACGTTAGCGGCGGGGCTTGTCCCCGCGTTTTCAGCACAGCTTGGTGCGTCGCGGACGCACCCTACAACGATAGCAAAGAAGCATGTCCTTAGACAAATCAAAAATACTCACGGTCGATACGGTCGCCGATTTCCTCGCCCGCTTCGCGCCCGTCGAACTGGCCGAGGATTGGGACAATGTGGGCTTGCTGGTCGGCGATGGCCGGGCTGATGTCCAGCGGCTAATGACCTGCCTGACGATCACACCGCCGGTTGTTGAAGAGGCCATCCAGCGTCGAGCCAACCTGATCGTGGCACACCACCCCTTACCGTTTCGGGCACTCAAACGACTGACCCGCGATACCAC
>CAZISU010000729.1:0-4101 GCA_964541935.1 uncultured Planctomycetaceae bacterium
GGAGCAAGCGTGGGATATCACCGGGCGGGTTTTCTCCTACACCTGTCACACCCTGCTTCCCGAAGCATTGGAGAAATGGCCTGTCAACTGGTTCGCCACGTTGTTGCCACGCCACTTGGAGATCATTTATGAGATCAATTCGCGGCTGCTACGCGACGTCCGATCCCGCTTCCCGGGCGATGAAGGAAAAGTTCAACGCATCAGCTTGATCGAAGAGGGGCCTACGAAGCACGTTCGCATGGCCAATCTGGCGATTGTCGGTACGCACAGCACCAACGGAGTGGCCAAAATCCATTCGGAACTTTTGCGCACCGTGACGGTCAAGGATTTGGCGGAGATGTATCCCGAGCGATTCAGCAACAAGACCAACGGCGTTACGCCGCGCCGCTGGCTGCTGATGTGCAACCCGGTTCTTGCGAAGACGGTTACCGAGGCCATTGGAGACCGCTGGATAACGGACCTTGAGCAGTTGCAGAAACTGCGCCCCTTGGCGGACGACATCGCCTTGCAAGAGGATTTTCGCCATGCCAAGCGCGAGGCTAAATCACGGTTTGTCGACTGGCTCAAGCGGACGACTGGCGAGACGGTGGATCCCGACAGCATCTTTGACTGCCAGGTCAAGCGTATCCACGAATACAAGCGTCAATTGCTCAATGCCCTGCGGATCGTAGTGCTCTATAACCGCCTGCGCGAGAATCCCAACCTGGAGATGGCCCCACGGACGTTCTTCTTCTCCGGCAAGGCCGCGCCCGCCTACGAGTTGGCCAAGGTGATTATCAAGTTCATCAACAATCTGGCCGCCACGATTGACAATGATCCGCCAATGCGTGGCCGACTTAAAGTTCTGTTCCTGCCCGAGTATTGTGTCTCCCAGGCCGAGCGGCTGATCCCCGCCAGTGATGTCTCGAACCAGATTTCAACGGCCGGCTACGAAGCAAGCGGCACAAGCAACATGAAGTTTATGATGAACGGAGCACTGACGCTCGGCACGCGGGATGGAGCGACTATCGAAATGGCCGAGGAAGCGGGAGAAGAGAATTTCTTACTCTTCGGGCTGACGGCGGATGAGGTGGCTGCGAGCCGGGGTACGTATGATCCACACTGGCACTATGAGAACGAGCCGGAGACGCGGGCGGCCTTGGACATGATCTTTGGCGACCACTTCAGCCGCTACGAGCCTGGAGTGTTCACTCCCATCCGCGACGCGCTTTTGACCGGCGGCGACAACTATATGCACCTGGCCGACCTCGGATCCTATCTCGATGCCGACCAAAGACTTCAGCAGCTGTATACCGAGCCCTACGCCTGGGCGCGAAAGGCGATACTAAATGTGGCTGGCTCCGGAAAATTCTCCAGTGACCGCTCGATAGCGGAATACGCGGCCGACATCTCGAATGCGGAGCCGTGCCCGGTGCCATTCGACTGAGCTCTATCAGAAGGAAAGAAACATGGTGATATCTCCTCTCGCGGGTAAGCCCGCTCCGAAGAACATTCTGGTCGATGTGGCAGCGCTCGAGCGTGAATACCATGATCGCTGTCCCGATTTGTCCGATCCAAACCAATTGGTAAACTTTGGCACTAACGGCCATCGGGGCTCTCCGCGGCACGGCTCATTTACCGAGGCGCACATTCTGGCCATTACGCAGGCCATTTGCGACTATCGGCGCAGCCAGGGCACGGACGGCCCGCTGTATATGGGCAAGGACACCCACGCCCTATCCACGCCGGCCCAACGCACGGCGTTGGAAGTGTTGGCCGCCAACGGTGTAGACACAATCATCCAAAAAAACGATGGCGTTACGCCAACGCCAGTTATTTCGCGCGCGATTCTCGTGTACAACCGCGATCGCAAGCAGCACCTAGCCGACGGCATTGTCATTACACCATCGCACAACCCTCCAGAGGACGGTGGTTTCAAATACAACCCAGTCCATGGCGGTCCCGCGGACGTAGACGTCACCGACTGGGTCCAGCAGAGGGCCAATGACTTGTTGCGCGGCGGAAATGCGGAGGTCAAGAGAGCCACCTTCGAATCCGCCCTTCAGGCCGATACGACCCACGAGCAAGACCTCATGATGCCTTACGTCAAGGATCTGAAGAACATCGTGGATATGGAACTCATCCGCAGCGCGCGACTACAATTGGGCGTCGACCCACTGGGCGGCGCCGCAGAACCTTATTGGGAACCCATCAACGCCGAATATGGCCTGGACATTGCCGTTGTGAACCCGAGCCTCGACCCGACGTTCTCGTTCATGACGGTCGATCATGACGGAGAAATTCGCATGGACCCTTCCAGCCCTTACGCGATGGCTCGTCTCGTGGGGCTCAAGGATCAGTATCAGGTTGCCTTTGCCAACGATCCGGATTCCGATCGTCACGGCATCGTGACGCCGTCCGCCGGATTGATGAATCCCAATCATTTTCTCGCCGTGGCCATCCGCTACTTGTTGACCCACCGAAACTGGCCGGCACACGTGGCGATCGGCAAGACCCTGGTCAGTAGCAGCATGATAGATCACGTGGTCAATAAACTGGGCCGCCGCTTGTGCGAAGTGCCCGTGGGCTTCAAGTGGTTCGTACCCGGTTTGTTCGACGGGTCACTATGCTTCGGCGGTGAGGAGAGTGCCGGGGCGAGTTTCCTGCGGCATGACGGCACCGTTTGGTCCACGGACAAGGACGGTCCCATCATGGACTTGCTCTCCGCCGAAATCACGGCCCGCACGCAAAAGGACCCTGGCGTACACTACCAGGAACTAGAGGCCGAGTTTGGCTCTCCGTGTTACACACGAATCGACGCGCCCGCGACACCGGAGCAGAAGAGCCGGCTAAGCAGTCTGCCGCCCGAAGCTGTCACAACTCCGCAACTGGCCGGCGAACCAATCCGCAGGAAGCTGACCAGCGCCCCGGGAAACAACGCACCAATCGGCGGCCTGAAGGTGGTGGCCGACAGCGGCTGGTTTGCGGCTCGACCTTCTGGTACTGAGGATATTTACAAGATCTACGCGGAAAGCTTCAAGGGTCAGGCACATCTAGACGCGATCGTGAGCGAAGCTCAAGAAATCGTCGACGATGCACTCAAACCATCGACAGTATGTCCATGATTTACGAAAATTACATGGAAAATCTTTCACTTTTTCCGCCGCAATACCGGGCGTCGGGCGTGCTGCTGCACGTGACCTCGCTCCCTTCCCCCTACGGCGTTGGCGATGTGGGCCCAAGAGCCGTCAAGTGGATCGATCTGCTTAATGAGGCTGGGCAAAGTTGGTGGCAATCACTCCCGCTGGGCCCAACCGGATACGGCAACTCGCCGTATCAACCCCTGTCGTCTTTCGCCGGGAACGGACTGCTGATCAGTCCCGATTGGCTGATCGAAGATGGGCTACTGCATCCTTCCGACTGCGAGGAAACCTGGCCCTGCGAAAACAGTGTCGATTTCGACAAGGTAACCTCCTTCAAACACGGGCTTCTTGACAGAGCCTGGAACAATTTCAATGCCGACTCTCATCCGCAGTTGAAGGCTGCCTTTGAACAGTTTTGTAACGAACAATCGCACTGGCTCGACGATTACGCACTATTCCGCGCATTGAAAGCCCGCCACAACGATGCTTGCTACCTCGACTGGCCGACAGAGTTGGTCCAGCGTGAGCCGGCAGCTTTGGCTAAGGCGCGGCGCGATTTGGCGAATCAGGTTCAGGGATTCCGCTTCGCTCAATTCCTGCTGTTTAGGCAGGGGGCACGCCTGAAGGAACATGCCCGCGTAAAGGGCATCCGCCTGATCGGCGACCTGCCCTTTTTCGTTTCTCTCGATTCCAGTGACGTTTGGGCCAACCCTGAACTGTTCCTGGTGGACGCACAGCACCGCCCGCAGTTCGTAGCCGGTGTACCGCCAGATTACTTCAGTCCCAACGGACAACTTTGGGGAAATCCCGTTTACAACTGGGACGCGCATCGCCGTAGCGGCTATCGCTGGTGTATCGACCGTATGCAATCGCTACTGGCTCATGTGGATGCGGTGCGGTTGGATCATTTCCGCGGGTTTGCGGCGGCTTGGCACATCCCGGCCGATGCAAACACGGCCCAAGGCGGTCGTTGGGTTCC
>CAZISU010000730.1:0-1010 GCA_964541935.1 uncultured Planctomycetaceae bacterium
GAAGTGCAGATCGCCCAGAACGCGGTTGCCAAGCTTTTCGCAGAATGATTCATTCTTAAGGGCAGCAAAACCACTGGCACCCCCTACGGCGGCGACACGCCGTAAGCCCTTCTCGCCTTCATGAAGGTAGACGAAGCCTGCCTTCTGGTAACCAAACATGGGTCGCGTCACCACGTAGATGCGCCCCTCGATGGGAATAACATATTCACCACCGGGACTGTCACCCAGCCAGGCAACGGCATTGACTTTGGTCTTACCGGTCTTCCAATCGAGGCCAAATTCGATGGTCGCATTCTGCTGTTGAGACGCATAGAAGAGGCGGTCCTTATTGGTGACATCAAGAACACCGCCACCACCATAGGAGGTGTTCCCGTAGTAGTCGCGGTCCCAGACACCTTCTGTGCTCCAACGGCTGATGCGTTTGAGAGTTTTCTTCGTTTCGACAATCCAGAGTTTGCCGTTGGGATCAATCGCCATATCGGTATCGACCTTACGCCCTGCCGGGGTGAGGTATTGTGGATCAAAGGGTCCCTGCTTGTATCCGCCTGGCTTGCCGATGGTGCGCTGGAAGGTACCGGTCCGGTCGTAGACTCGCACCTGCTTGCGCGCAAGGTCACCATCGAAAACATAGAGATTTCCCGCCTTGTCAGTGGTCAAACTCGTGGGCTCGAGAAGGTCATCAACGTGCACCTTCCAGCTCTCGTCGTCCTGCAAAATCACAATGGCCTTGTCGGCAATGCCATAGAGGAGCCCGGTATGATCCACGGTCAGCTTGCCGAGTTTCGTGGCGCCAATCTCCTTCTCCAATTTACCGTTCGCGGCATTGTAGATCTCCAGGCGCTCATAGTTCAGAGGATCAACCGGCACCTCGCCGCCCAGGTAGCTCAGCGCCACGACCCCATAGACGCGGCAGCGCGTGGAATCGAGGTCCATGCCTCCACGATCCTGGCGAACCCCAAAGGGCCTGTGTTCAGGAAGGGTGGTCCACTGCTCAACCACGCTCAGACGCA
>CAZISU010000730.1:1020-4088 GCA_964541935.1 uncultured Planctomycetaceae bacterium
GGGTGCGTATAGTCTCACCAAAGTCAACATAGCCATCGATATAGCGAGCCCGGGCGTTCGCGGTCTCACTTGGCATATAGTGATCGCGCAGTTCCTGTTCATAGGTGGTAATACGTGTCCAGTGTCTATCCCCCTTGAGCGGAATCGTTCCAGCCGGGCCTGTATAGACGTCGATAAAAGTGCGTTGGCCGTCGATCTCCTTGATCGCCAAGCCACGCAGGTTTTGCGCCTGGTTCCACTCCATGAGGTAGATGCCGGGATTGCTTTCATTGATGGGGGTGGTACGTTGGGCATCCCATTCGCCCTGCTCATTGATCTGTCCGGAGCTCACCCGCACCTTCAACCCATCCACAGCGCCCTTGTAGCGACGCCTCAGAAGCTTCATCCCCTCAAGTCGGGCCACCCAAGGCTTTCCGCCCACACCCAGGAAGTCGCCATCGTCACCATCATCCATGAGCCCGAGAGCGCCACCAATATCCATGAGCCCGAGATCCTCATCGTCATCGCCTTCAAGCGCATCCAGAAGATCATCCTCGGCATTGCGGTAGGTAATGCATAGGGCATGGGTGGTCAGACCCTCGGGGGCAGTGACGACCTGCCAGTCCATCCCTTCATTGCTGCGATGGATTTCCAGCCAGTCCTTGTTCCTGTTGGGTTTGGGCGGATAGGCCCCGTCGGCTTTTAGTGCCTTGATCTGCATCTGGTACCCGCCTTCAGGGAAGGGAAAGACCAGGCTGCCGATATGCACAGGGTTCTTGAAAGTCAGCAGTACGTGGTTCCGGGATCCGGGCAGATCCGTGCTGTTAATAGTGGTCAGCCCCGGCAGTTTCCCAGGGTTCCCCTGTCCCGCGGGCGTGCCCGTCAGGCGGAAGAGGCGCTTGAAGTCATTGCGCGTATCGGGGGCGTATCGGTCTTCCTTATCCTTCACCTTGTAACGCGGCAAACAGAGGTCCGAATCGACATCGGAACCATCGCCCGCGTTAGCCATCCAGTCGACCTTGGCGTTGATGGCGAGATAGAGTTTCCCATCACAATAGGCCATGCCGCCGATGCCGCGTGCACGCCGGTTCGTTCCCTTGGCAGCAAGGAGCGTCTTCTCCGTTTTGTCTGTCGCATTCACCGCCCAGACATGATCGGTTAGATTCCAATGCGCACGCGAGGCGGCAAAGATCGTGCCCCCACCAAAGGCCAGTAGACTGGGACCTGTCCAGGCAACGAAATTGTGATGCGACCATTCCTTGGCGCCATTCAGGTCGCACTCGGCCAAGGCCTGACCGGACTCGGCACAGCTCGCACCAAAATAGATTTTACCGTTGTCACCCACCGTCATGCAGTCGATACCGCTGTGATCCGCAAGCCAAGCGCCGGCTCCACTGTTGCCTTGCGGCCAGGGAGTATTGTCCGAATGCATTTCGACGTTTGGATAGGGCGTCATTTGGTACTTGATGCTCAGCTCCGGCATAAAGAGTGCGGTATAGCGGTAGGTGCCCGGAGCGACAAGTGCGCCGCTGTAATCCCTGAGGTCCCAGCCCTCTTTGAGCGCGCCGGGGGCGCGCAGTACTCGTCCCTGTACGTTGGCAACGCGCTTGCCATCGGCATCGTCGATCACCAGCGACATGGTTCCCTCGAGGGGCGCGGTGACAGGGATCCTGAACGTCGGCAGATCTGAAACGACAACCGCTTGGGGCACAGGCTTACGCCCCAGATCCTGGTAGACGTGATAGGCGCTGATCTCGGCCACGGGGCCGCCCGCGTGACTTCTGAGGATTTTGAGTTTCAGCCCCCGGGTCGTAACGGGCTCCTTAAAGGTCACCATCGTGCGACGGCCCCTACGGTCACTTGATTCATCCCGTGTCCACTCCCGGATCTTCTTCCATTCCCGCTCATGCGCCACGGCCGGATTGATGCCCTTCTCGCCCGTGAATGCGTAGAACTCCATGTGCTCGATGTTGCTCTCCAGGTAGAGCGTCTGCATGCGCTGCGGCTGCTCCCAGGAGAGAATGAACCAGCACGGGGCGACATCGCTAATGGGGCCGCGCGGAATGCGCCCGTCCTTGTCTTCGCCGGTATTGGCCCACTTCGGCTTGCCTTGCGGAATACGGAGGGCGCTCAAGGTATAAGGAGAACTCATGCTGGGGTAAGCCGTGTATTCACTCTCTGCATTGGCCGTTGCGAGCGGCGTAATGTTGCCGAGTCGTTCCCTGAACAGGCGCAGATAGGAGGTGGGATATAGTTGCCGACTGGGTGGGTAGGCGCTCGACTGCACCAGTATGGCTCTGGTTCGAGTGCCGTTGGCTGCCGTAGCCAGGCTCAGGCTGCCCCCGGTCCTTTCGGCCCTGGGGAGCTCCTGCCAGAGTTCCTGCTTGAACGCACTGATCTCGCCCGTGGTGACCCCGGGCTTGAGCAGATGAATGCCCTCAGCGTGGTTCACCAGAATGCTGCCAACCGGCATCTCCTTTTTGAAGACGAGGACGGTGGAAATGCGCAGGAGCGCGTCCGTTTGATTGTGATCCCTGTCGGACTTACTGAGCCTGACAGCATCCCCTTTCCTGGTGGCCAGTCCCAGCATGACACGAAAGGCACCCGGCACCCGGCTTGCGTCCACGGCGTCCTCCCCGCGAAAGATCCGACACGCCTCGAAATCAATATCAGCAGCCGTGTAGACCGGCTGAAAGGCTTCTGCCTCTTGGGTTAACCCAGCCGTGGCGCCGTAGAGAGCGACGGCGAAGACGATGAGGCCGCGATGTAGAAGTGCCATGGCACGGGTGTGAGTCGTTGTACTTCTCCGAGTGGTCAGTGATCAGTCATCAGTCGACGGTTAGTTACGTTCGCATAACAACACGCAACTAACGGAAACATAGCAAACCGGGCGCAAATATCAATCAGAACTCACTAACTCTGTGAGTTTACTATGTTTTGTGTCGTAAGTTCAATTCCCTCTATTTTGCCGATTTCGATCTGGACTCGACGTCCACTCCCGAAGCGCCTTCACCCGCTTTTCCTGCGTCTTCGCTTTCTGCGCTCTGATAAACACGGGATTTAGATGTATATAGCGTGATAGTTTCAGA
>CAZISU010000731.1:0-4087 GCA_964541935.1 uncultured Planctomycetaceae bacterium
TGATCTGTCACGGCGAACATCACGGCCAATGCGAGAATCGCCGAGTGTGGGATAAGCAGAAGTTTCTTCAGCATGGTGTTATTCTTCATATTTCTTACTTTATGGCTCATTGGGAAGTAGCGTGCGCAGACATAACTGGTTTGCATCAAGGGATTTTTTTTGGGGGAATCATATTAAGTGCTTTCTCCGAGCCCCTTCCGTCTTCGCCCCTGGGGGCGATGCGATGGCGAAGGCGGTAGGGGGTGCCCTTTTGTTGAGCCCCGGCTGAGGTTACCTAGGTACTCGAATCTCGGATGAACCATTCTTCCTTACTTATTCGCCTCCTCCGCAAAATTCGTGGGTGAATTATGATTCGGGGAGGTCTGCTAGGTTGTGATATAGGGCGGTTTCGTAGGCTTTTTGGGTTCGGAAACCGTACTATTTTCTGGTGATCAGCTTTAGTTTGTTGTTAAAGCCTTCGACAATCCCGCTCGATAGACGACCTTCGGCTACAAGCCAGTTTAGCACGAGGTCGTGTTTGTTGCGAAGCATGCGTGCTACCTTCTTCATCGGATCGATGCGGCTGCGCATGGCTCACGTGCACCACTGGTCGAGGAACTTGCCGGCCCAGGCGGGACGGCTGTACTCCCAGAATTGCTGAAAGTCTTCCTTCATCAGATGGCTTCACACGGATTTCAGATTGTACCGAAGTATTTCATCGAGCTTTGCAGCCTGTTTTTTCGTCTGGTTCGCTTTGCAGTTGTTTGATCTCGGCGGCACGTACCTTGTCCAAGGCTTTGTTCATTCGCTGCATGATGTGAAAACGGTCCAGCACATGAACGGCCTCGGGCGTCTTCTTGGCGATCACTTTCAAATATGCCAGCCACATGTCGCACTTAGACAATCTCGTACGGCTTGCGCTGCTTGCGCGAGAGCATTGAGCTTGCTTCGGTATCGGTGATAAAGTCTTCTTTTTTCGGGTCCCACCTAAGCGGGCGACCCAGTCGCATGGCGATGTTGGCCAGGTGGCAGCAACTTACGGCACGGTGGTGCGACCACACATCGGACACCGGGAGCGAGCGGTCGCGGATGCATTCGAAGAAGTTCTTCATGTGGTTGCCCGGCTGCTTGCCGCGGTAGAGCTTGCTCATGATCTCGGCCAACTCGTCGTTGTCCTGCTTGGAGAGTTGCTCGACGAGTTTGCCGGTCAGACCGCCGCGGTTGACGCGAATACGGCCTTTCTCGCCTGAGAAGATCAACTCGTTTTTTCCGCTGTAGATGCGGATTTCCTGGCCGTCGGCAAACTTCATGTTGCAGTCGTACAACTCGGCGACGTTGAATCCGCCTTTCACTGCGGGGAAAACGCCCTTGCCTTCGATGTGAATGGGGCCGGTATGGTCGAGGCCCATCGCCCAAACGGCGATATCCGTATGGTGCACGCCCCAGTCGGTGACCTGGCCGCCCGAGTATTCGAGCCACCATCGCCAGTGGAAGTTGCTTCGCTCGGGGCAGTATTCGACCAGCGGTGCTTGTCCGAGCCATGCGTCCCAGTCGAGTTCCTTGGGCGGGTTCATGGTCGTAAAGGGTCCGCGGCTGCGATTTAGTCGAGCGAAGTCGGGCTGGCCGACGGAACTGACCGCCTTAACCTTTTTGCCTAGCCGTCCGCTTTGCACGATCGCGGCCGCCTTGAGAAAACAGAGACCGTATTCGCTGCGCTGCTGGGTTCCCACCTGAAATACGGTCCCGGTCTCCTTGGCAACGCGGCAGAGAATTTTGCCCTCGTCGGCGGTCAGCGTGAGCGGTTTCTCGCAATACACGTCCTTGCCGGCACGCATGGCATCGACGGCTATTTTCGTGTGCCAGTGGTCGGGCGTACCGATGGTTACGGCATCGACATCCTTGCGGTCGAGCACTTTTCGATAGTCGGTGAAAGTCTCGCACCCGTTGGCATAATGCTTGGAAAAGTAGCCGGCGAATCTCTTGTTAACGTCGGCCACCGCCCGTATGTCGCCAAACACGCCGGCCTGGCGTCCAATATCCGTGCCGCGACCATCGAATTCGTTGGGGTTGCCAAAGAGGCCCGGCGAATAGCGGCTCGTGCCGATGGCGGCCACGCCAATGCGGTCGTTTTTCGATTCCGCGCCCAGGGCGCTTTGCCCGGTCCAAACAGTAACGGCCGCCACGGCGCCAGTGGCCGTTTTTATGAATTCGCGACGAGTTGGACGAGAAGGCCGGGTGTTTTTCAAGAGGCTGGTCATGAGGAATTGCTCTGAAACAAGTTCTAAGTTCGGTGAAAACGATGTGATAACGGCTATTTTGTTGTCTTCTTGGGTTAGGTTGTACCCGCAAGACGCAATGCCGCGTCTTGCGGGTAAGTAGCACGAAGCAACCGATCATGAGCGCCGCGTCTTACGGGTACGTAGCACGAAGCAACCGATCATGAGCAGGGCCAGGGTGCTCGGCTCGGGAACGGACGCCGATGCGCTGCCGGACTGCCAGTTGGTTGCCAACAAGGTGGCGTCCACGTCGTTGACGACGTTATCATCATTGAAGTCACCCATGGCCCAGGTGGCATTGTTGGACTGCCAGTTGCTTGCCAGGATGGCGGCGTCCGCGGCGTCGACCACGCCATTGCGGTCGGCATCGCCGGCCACATACGTCTGTAGTTCAGCCGGCGTGTATGAGACCGCATAGACGCCGACTTGCGCTATGCCATCGGAGTCAATTCCCGTGATGTCAAACGTTATCGTGTCAACGAGCTTGCCGGTATCCAGACCGGTGAACGTCTGCTGGCCAAGGCAACTGCCGCCGATTAGACCAGTTGCAGGGTCCACGCGGTATCTATCCCCTACAGCAATCACTGTGGCGTCGCCGGCCGACTCGGCCCATGTGCCGCCAGCATCGGTGACGATCTGCCAATTCGAGTATACCTGCGTGGTTGCATCGGTGTAGGTGACCGTGATGGTCCCATCGCCATCAGGAAGGGGCCGAAAACCCCCCTGCAAAACACTGAAATCGCCCCACACGGCGTCGTCGACGTCAATCGTTACACTAATGGGGGCCTGGGGGCCCAATCCCGAGTATGAACCGCCCATATCCAACAAGACGGTATTAGGGCTGTCCGCGCCGTTGGCGCCGACGGGACCCGTCGTAAAGCCCGCAATCGGCGTGAAGTCAATAAACTTGAAATCCTCTGATGGATCGTAATAGCCGGTGCCGCCGGCGTCCGTGTCGGATACTCCGATCGTATCGGCGTTGAAGTAGCCGCTCAGGTCGACCGAAGATGGTTCCGGCGGCGCACCTAAGTCCTTGAGAACTTCGAAGGGCGGTTCGTTTCCTATCTGGCGTGGGGTGAAGAAGTTAAACAGGTAGATGCCGTCGGCTCCCTTTCCCCAAAGGTTACGCGCCGCGAGGCGATATTGCTCCGGCGTCAGGTGTGCTCCCCCGGGCATGACGGCCTCGATGCCCCCGTAGACCGGCACTTCGGTGATCAGTTCCTTCCAGGACTCGATGGGTAGAGTGCCCTCCTCATAGAGAAATTCCGAAACGGTCAGATAATCTACCCAGCCATTCTCCGCCCAGGCTACCGGATCGCAGCCAATGGCGAGGGAGGTTGCGTAAGTCGGTGGACTGTTGCCGTAGTTCGACGGGACGCGTGCCGTCAGGGTGAGGTGCTTGCCGCGTTTTACTCCCTCCTCATCGAGCAGCGTGCGTACCCGCTGGACTAGCGAGTTGATCGTTGCGATGCGTTCTTCGGTGGTACCGTTTTGGAAGAACGTGGGGAACCGATTGAAATCGAGTTCGATACCGTCGCTGTCGTAACGCTGCACGGCCTCCTGGATCAGATTGAACGTATAATCGCGGACGGCTTCCTGCCCGAAATCAAACCCGTAGCCCAGTCGGTATCCGGGGTTGTCGGTCCAGAATTCCGGCTGCAGAAATTCTTGGCTATGCGCGTCGTTCATGCGAAACGAAATCAGCGATTCCAGTCCCTGCTGCTTGGCCTCGGCCAGCATCACAGCGTAGGGGTCGATGCCAGCATTGAAGAAACCGTTCATGTTTGCAAAACGTTGTGTTTCGAAGGCCGGCCAAGCAGCTTGTTGCGCTG
>CAZISU010000732.1:0-4085 GCA_964541935.1 uncultured Planctomycetaceae bacterium
TCGATTGTGACCCCGCCGTCGAGTTGCTTTATGAGCTGTTCGACCACGGCCAGGCCGAGGCCTATGCCAAAGCCCTTGGTTGTATAGAGCGGCTCGAAGATTTTTTCCATCTTGTCGGATGACACCCCGTGCCCCGTGTCGCGCATGTGGATCAACAGTCGATTATTCTCCACGAGCGTTTCGACGGTCAAGCGTGCTTGCGCGGCTGGTGTTTCTTCCATGGCCTGGCAAGCGTTCGTGAGCAGGTTGATTAGACAGCGGCGTAGTTGTTCTCTATCGATGTCGATTTCGACGTCAGCGTTGAAATTGCGCACTAATACGATGCGCTGCGGCATGTTCTGTTCGTCAAGGACTTTGCCCAGCCACAAATCTATTCGCGTTGGCTTAAGCTCTGGTTTTTTCGAGCGAGTATAATCGAGCAGTTCTTCGATGATCTGGTCGCAACGGATAATGTTGCGTTCGGCGCGGGTCAATGCCCGATCGATCAAAGGCGTTTGCCCACGAACTTTCTCGGCCACCGAAAAAACGGCCGTGCGGATGCTTCCCAGCGGATTGCGGAGTTCGTGGCTGACCGTTGCGGTAAGTTGCCCCAGCGTGGCCAGGCGTGTGGCGGTGACGAGTTCTTTGCGGGCCTTTGCAAGCTCCGCCTCGACCAGTTCTTTTTCGTGTCTTTCGCGGGTAATGAGTTCCTCTTGAGATTTATGCAAGGCCAGTTCGGCCCGCTTGCGTTTGGTTATGTCCTGCGCAACTCCTACGATTCGAACCAGCTCGCCTTGCTCATCGTAATGCCCCTGGAAGGTCGAGGCAATGGATCTAATACTGCCGTCAGGTTGTACGAATCTCTGTTCATATGATCCTGTTTCGCGGTTTTTTGTTGCTCTTTCAAGAAGTTCCTTGTCCCGGTCTCGATCCTCCGGAGGCGATAACGCTTGAATCCTGTCGATCTGCGGTTGAAAGCTTTTGGGATCAAGATTGAGCATCCGGTAAATCTCTTCTGACCATTGGACCTCGCCGGTTTTGACATCCCATTCCCAATTGCCGAAATGAGCGATTCTCTGCGCTTCGGCCATGGTGGCTTCGTTATTACGCAAATCGCGAAACAGAAGCAGGATGCCGAGATTGTCGGCGACACGGTGTCCGATCTCCTTGAATAGTTGTTGCTCCGCCGCGGTCCATTCTCGGGAATATGAGCATTGGTGCATGCCAAACAGCCAAGGTTTTCCAACCTTCGGATTCACGCTTATGAACATTTGTGAGCGAACATCGAATTCCTGCGAGGCTCCTGGCAAAACTGGCCGATGCGAGTCATCCCGAATAATGACGGGGGCGTCGGATTCTAAAGCCTGCCGACAGAATTCAGCTTCATCCTCGGTTAGGGGAATATCCTCGTTCCGCACAAGGGCGCCTGGGTACTCCGGCCGAGTGTGTTCTATGGGTACGCGAAAAGTGGTCGCTGCCGGATCGCATGGGAAAAGCAGCCAAACGCGATCACATTCGAATATCGACAAAACCGTTTCCATTACATTTTCGAGAACCTTTTCCAGATCCGTGTTTCCGCGAAAAGTCGCGTCGACTTTTTCCACCGCCTCGAGGAAGTGCAAATGGGCCGAACGTTCCTCCTCGGCTTGCTTGCGTTCGGTGATATCGCGGTTGATTCCCCGGTATCCGGTCAGATTGCCGTCCCGGTCGAATATCGGCACGCCGCTGGCTTCGATAGTGAGCCGTCGGCCATCTTTGTGGAGGGCCGTATGCACCAATGTGGCGAACGGTTTAGGCGATCTTTCCAAGTTCTCGGCGATCTTGTCCAGACGCTTGCATTCATCCGGGCGCATTAAATCATACGGTGTCTTGCCGACGATTTCTTCCGGCGAGTATCCCAGAATATCCTTAATCTTGGGGCTGGAGTACGTAAATAAGTCGTTCTGATCTGTTTCCCAAATCCAATCCGAAGTGGTCTCTACAAGCGAGCGGAAACGCTCCTCGCTTTCTCGCAGTACATCCTCCGTGAGCTTGCGCTGGGCTATTTCCGCAAGGATAGACTCGTTCGCTTCGTTGCTTGTCCGTAGCAGAGCCGATTGGCGTCGCTCGAAGCGGTGCAAGATCATACCGATCATACCCCAGAGCAGGAAGCATGTCGCAATCAGCCCCCACTGCGTCCAACGAAAACGCCGTAGATCACTGGCCAGCACGTATTGTAGGTGTGTTTCCACATCGTCGGTCAGTTCGACGACATTGTCAAATGACGCTTGATACTGATGCAGGGGTTCGCTATGTTTGTCGCGGCCCTTTAGGGAGGCGGCCTTCTCTTGGGTAGCCTTTCGTAGGGCCGCTAAACGATCCTTGATTTCACCAATCTCGGCTCGCATGTGGGCATCTTGCAGGGGCAGAAAAATCCCTTCCTCGTTTCGGCCGCCTTCGAGCATGGTTTGAGCATACCATTCGGCCTGCTGCAAGTGCCGCGAAACCGAATCGATGTCGGCAGATGGTATTTCGTTGATGACCTCTTCGAACAACAGCCGGGCAGTAGTCGCTTCGAGCTTGATCTCCATCGCGGCGTCTACAAGTGGCGCGTGCGTGGCGGCCATTGTCAGGCCCTTGTGGAAGCCGTACGAGACCATGTAGATTGTGCCCAGACCTAGAATTGCGATCAACGAGTACATCCGCCAAGGCACGGGCATCTTGCTAGGCAAGAGTTTTTCGTCAGGCTCGCCCGATGATTTTCGCTGGGCAGTCATTGATATTCGCTCCTTTCCTGCGGAGCTGCTTATGGTGCAGTATAAGCAGAACAGATTGCGCCACTATCGCCGCGAAAAGTATAGGTCATCGGGGGCGTGGTAAAAACCACCCCCCTCTGGTAATGCTGCAATTCTACGTAAACATTATCGTGCTGCAATATTACAGAAGCAATTTAATGTATTATTGCCTGTACAGTACGTGTCGTAAGCTATCTATTCTTCCTGGTTTAAACACACGCTAGATTCTGCCTAGAGTGGCTATTGAGCGTTATTGACATAATCGGGCCCTGGCCGTGGCGAGCCCGTGAGTTACCGCTCGATTGCCAGCCGCCGGGCTTCGCGGGCGATCATGAGATCTTCGCGGGTGTGGATGATGAACACACGTGCGGGCGATTCAGGCTTGGCAATATCGGAATCGGCGTGACAGCTTTCGTTGAGGCTGTCGTCAAGCCGAACGCCGAGGCATTCCAGCCCGTCGCAGACCTGGCGGCGGAGCCAGATGGAGTTTTCGCCGATGCCGCCCGTAAAGACCAATGCGTCGATCCCGCCGATGCTGACTGCCAGAGCCCCAATCATGGCCCGCACGCGATAGACGTAGACGTCCAGGGCCAGTTGCGCTCGCTTGTGACCTTCGGCCGCCGCGGCTTCAACCTGTCGGAAGTCGGACGAGACGCCGGAAATGCCCAGCAACCCCGACTCTTTGTGGAGTATGTGGTCGAGCTGGTCGACGGACAGACCGTGTTCGCGCTGCACGTACAGCAACAGGCCAGGATCTAGCGTGCCGCTGCGGGTGCCCATCATGAATCCTTCCAGGGGCGTGAATCCCATAGTGTTCGTCACGGCCGTACCGTCGCGGACGGCGGTTGCCGACCCGCCTTGGCCAAGGTGGCATATGACCAATTTTACCACGGGTTTGTCGTCATCTAAGAGTCCTTCGGCGCCCATCATTTCCGCCGCACGGTCTGTGCAATAGGCGTGACTTGTGCCGTGGAAGCCGAAGCGTCGGATGCCCCAGTCTTCGTACCACTCGTAGGGCACCGGATAGAGATACGCACAAGGCGGAATGTCGCCGAAGAAGGCCGTGTCGAATAGGCCCACCTGCATGGCCTCGGGCAGGGCGTCTTCGGCGGCTTCGATTGCTTGCAAGCCGGCGGGGATGTGCAACGGCGCCAGATGCGCAACGCCCTCGATGGTTTTTTTCATGTCCGCGTCGATGCGAACCGGCCGGCGGATGTCTTCGCCGCCGTGGATCAAACGATGTCCCACCACGCGGATTTGCAGTGATCGGTTGCCTTGTTCGTCGCCTTTGCCCGCAAGGTCTTTGCCCACAATTTCCAACTCTGAAAGCAC
>CAZISU010000733.1:0-4084 GCA_964541935.1 uncultured Planctomycetaceae bacterium
CCCGTGCCGGTTAGGAGCACGATGCGGTCGCCTGAACTTAGGTAGCCGGTATCGTCTTTGGCGATTAGGTGTTTCATTAGATGCGGGCCGTCGTCGGTGGGGACGCCGGGCATGGGGATGATGCCCCAGTAGAGACACATGCGACGTAGGGCCGCGTCGGAGTTGCTGATGCCGATGGTGGGGATGAAGCAACGGTTTTTGGAGAAGCGTAGCGTGGTGCGGCCACTGTCGCTGGCGACTACCACCAGGCGGGCGTCGACTTGCTCGGCGGCCGTGGCGGCGGCCGTGGTGATGGCGGCAGTCACGGGACCAATCAGCTCGCATTGTACCTTGCCAGTCGGGCCACCTGGGCCGCTTGCGCGCTCGTGGTCAAAAGGTTCGGTGGCCAAGGCGATGCGGTGCATCATGGCTACCGATTCGACCGGATAGCTGCCGATGGCCGATTCGCCCGAAAGCATGCAGGCGTCGGTGCCGTCGATGATGGCGTTGGCCACGTCGGTAACTTCAGCGCGGGTGGGGCGGCTGGAATGTTGCATACTGTCGAGCATTTGCGTGGCCACGATGACAGGCTTGCAATGCCGGTGGCAGATGGCGATGATCTGTTTTTGCACGACGGCCACCCGTGCGATGTCGATCTCGACGCCCAGGTCGCCGCGGGCCACCATGACGCCGTCGGCCGCGGCCACGATGGATTCGATATTGTCCAGGGCCTCGGGCTTCTCGATTTTGGCGATAATCTGTGCTGTTGAGCCTTCCTTTTCCAGCAGCGCACGGAGTTGGCGGACGTCGTCGGCCGTGCGGACGAAGCTGATGCTGATGAAGTCGATGCCGGCGCGGGCGGCCCAGGTGGCGTTTTTCAAATCGACCTCGCCGAGCGTGGGCACACTGAGCTTGACGCCCGGCAGGTTGACGCCCTGGTGGCTGCGAACCGGACCGCCTTGGGTGATCGTGCAGGTGGCGCTATCGGCGTCGACGCTTTCCACGCGCAGGGCGATGGTGCCGTCGACGAGCATAACGCGGTCGCCGGGTTGCAGCTCGTCGATGAGTGATTCGTAGGTTGTTGTAAAATCGGACGTCCGACTGGATGTCTCGCCGCGCACGAAACGGACGGTTTCGCCGGCCACGCACTGGAACTCGCCGTCGTCGTTGACGTCATCCCCGTCGGCCAGCTCGCCCAGGCGGATTTTGGGGCCGGGCAGGTCGGCCAGGATTGCCACGGGCTGGCCCAGCGCGTCGCTTGCCTGGCGAACGGCATCGGCCATGGCCTGATGTTCCGTCTCGCTGCCGTGGGCCGTATTGATGCGAAACACGTCAGCGCCGGCTTTTATCAATTTTTGCAGGATTTGCGGCTTCTCGCTGGCCGGGCCCAGGGTGGCCACGATTTTTGTCTGGCTGGGACGTTCGTGCGGGAGCGAGTCGTGATCCATGGGGGACATATTCGCGATTCCTTGCTGGGAAATATGAAATTCTAACGAGGTTTCATTGTCTATGGTTATATCTTCCGGGGCATATGTTGCCACCGCTGGACCGTAGTGTACACTTCTTTGCCTTGGTGGTGAAGCGCGACTTTTTTGTCGGCTCCCTTGACAAGCGTACGGGTTCATGCGAGACAATAAGATTCGCGCGGTTGTGAAACAGTGCCCCGTGCCGCCTTGGCCCGTGCCGCTTTATTCCAGGTAACATATACCCAGCGCCTTATACCCCGTAACGTATTCCCAGCGCCATTCACTCCCGCAATCTTGCCTCGCCAGAGTTCACCGTTTCCCCCCGGTCCTACCAAATCGGAACAGCTTCTTGACGGGCCCATTTTAGTAAAGTCATAAGGAGAGTCTTCAATGTCAACTGCAAGCCCGTCAAAAATGGATGCTATTTTCTACCCCAAGTCCGTGGCCGTTGTGGGCGCCTCGACCAGAGCTGGCACGGTGGGTAACGATATTTTCCGCAACCTGTTGATGAACGAGTTTCAGGGTTCGGTTTATCCCATCAACCCCCGTAGCGACCATGTGCTGGGCGTTCACAGCTACAATTCTCTTCTCGATGTGCCCGGCTCAGTGGATTTGGCGGTGATCATCGTTCCGGCGCGGGCGGTGATGGCGGTTGTCGATCAGGCGGTGGAGAAGGACGTTAAAGGGCTGGTAATCATCTCGGCCGGGTTCAGAGAGATCGGCGCCGAAGGGGCCGATCTGGAAGCCCAACTCAGCCAGCGGGTACATGAGGCCGGCATCCCCTTGATCGGCCCCAACTGCCTGGGCATAATCAACACCGACCCCACGATCAACATGAACGCGGCCTTCGGGCGGAAGATGCCGGCGGCCGGAAATCTGGGCTTCCTCTCGCAAAGCGGCGCGCTATGCACTTCAGTTCTCGACTATGCCGAGGCGCGGCATATGGGCTTTAGCAAGTTCGTCTCCTTCGGCAATAAAGCCGACGTCGACGAGATTGACTTGCTGGGGTATCTGGCCAAGGACGAGAAGACTAAAGTCATCGCCATGTATCTGGAGAGTATTACCGACGGCCGCCGGTTCATCGAGACGGCCGGAAATATTTTCTGGGAGACGGGCAAGCCCATGATCTGCCTGAAGTCGGGCCGCTCTCCCGAAGGCGCCAAGGCGGTCAGTTCTCACACCGGATCGCTGGCCGGTTCCGATTCGGTATACGACGCGCTTTTGATTCAAAGCGGCGTGCAACGCGTGAACACAATCGCCGAGCTTTTCGACAACGCGGCCCTCTACACGACGCAACCGCTGCCGCGCGGCAATCGCGTGGCGATTATCACCAACGCCGGCGGGCCGGGGATCATGGCCACCGACGCGGCCGTGCGACATGGACTCAAGCTGGCCGAGATCAGCGAGGCCACCAAGGAGAAGCTCAAACCATCGTTACCTTCGACCGCCTCGTTGCATAATCCGGTCGACGTGATCGGCGACGCCCGCTCCGACCGTTACAAGGCGGCCGTGCGTCAAGTGCTCGAAGACGAAAACGTCGACATGGGCGTGGTGATCCTCACGCCACAATCGATGACCGATATCGAGGAAACGGCCGCCGTGGTGCCAGAGGTGATTGCCGATATCGATAAGCCGGTCGTGTGTGCTTTCATGGGCGCCAAGGACGTTGCCCCGGGCGTGAAAATTCTGGAAGCCGCCGGCGTGCCCAACTACCCCTTCCCCGAAGAAGCCGTCAAGAGCCTGGCCGCCGCCAGCCGGCTGGTGACCTTGCACGAAATCCCACGCCGCGAAATGGTCACGCTGGAAAATATCGAGCCCGAACTGGCCGGCAAGCTGATCGCCGATGCGTTGGGCGATAACAAAGAACGGTACCTCACTCAGGCCGAGTGTCGCCCGATTCTCGAATGTTACGGGTTCCCCCTGCTGGCAAGCGGCATCGCGCACAGCCCGGAAGAAGCGGCCAAGATCGTGGGCACGATGGGCAAGCCCACGGCCATGAAGATCATGTCAGCCGACGTGATCCACAAATTTGACGCCGGTGGCGTTCTACTGAACATCGAAGGCGAAAAGGGCGGCCAAGAAGGGTTCGAGCGGATCGTCAAGAACGTGCAAAAAGCCGTACCGGGCGCGCATGTCGAAGGCATTCTCATCGAAGAGATGGCCGAAGAGGGCGTCGAGGTAATTTTGGGCGCCAGCCGCGACCCGCGCTTCGGCCCGCTGATCATGTTCGGCCTGGGCGGCACGCTGGTCGAGGTTCTCAAAGACGTTTCCTTCCGACTGGCGCCCATGTGGCGAATCTCGGCCGAGCGAATGGTGCGGCAGATCAAGTCCTTCACTGTCTTGGACGGCTTCCGCGGCGCCCCACCCCGCGACGTGGCCTCGATCGTCGAGACCCTACTGCGTCTCTCCACCATGACATGCAACCACCCGGAAATCGCCGAGCTGGACATCAACCCGCTGATCGTTCACGCCAAAGGTCAAGGCTGTTCGGTGGCCGATAGTCGGATCATGTTGCGACGAGAAGGGTAGACCATCCTGCCCTTCGTCTAACTGGTATACCTAACCCTGATTATTCATGAGCCACACTAACCCGAAGCGCAAGCGAGGGAAGTGCGACGTTTTTCCGTGTTTACCGGCCC
>CAZISU010000734.1:0-4082 GCA_964541935.1 uncultured Planctomycetaceae bacterium
GTCCGTCTCAGACAAGCAGACCCCGTCGCCCGCCGCCCGGTTGATCGTCTCCGGGTCAAACGGGATCCTGGCCAGCGGTTTGTGTGATATAACGCGGCTAAGTTGCTTGAATGAAAGCCCTGCCGGCTCCGAAACCGAGTTGGCCACCCAAAGGATCCTACGTTGTGGGTAGCTGCCTGCGACAACTGAACGGGTGATACGTGCACTGCGACCAGGACGACATCTTTGACACGCTTGTGTCTATGTATAAGAAGGACCGCGACGAAACTGTGGAGTTGCTCAAAGCCATGGAGCAAGTCAACGTCACTCACTTCGCCAACCTGGCGCACAGGTTTTGCATGGAAGAGCGGCATTTGTTCGCCGGCGGTGAGGATGTGGATTGGGTCTTCATTCGAGAGGTGGTGATGGAGAAGCTGCCGCAATACATGAATCTGAACAAGATAGCCGGGCTAGTGACCAGCATTACCGCCGTGCTGGAAAGCAATCCTGCAGCCCGCCTGGACAACTCCTCGTGGCAACTATGGCAAGGATTCTGCCAGGTCTACATGAACCAAGAGATGGAAAACTTGCCGACGGAACCAGATGAGGAAACCCAGGAGGCCCTGTCGAGGCGCACACAGCATTGGAAGGCCCTGGCAATCGGCGCCGTTGTCGTGTTGTTCGCCTTACTTCTGGGGGTGATTATCCGTGAACTTGATGTGGTTATCAGGGAACTTCGTTAGGGGGCAACTTGCCGTTTCGCATGCACCCAGTGAAATTTCCCAGCCAGAGGATTACGCATCGCAATGCACGTTTTTCTTCTGTAAATAAAAATACTTCACCTGTGGAAGCACACTATCTCAATACATCGCAATTCCGCGACTCTGAACTTACCGCTTTGGTCATCTTCGGTCAAGCGTTTTCCGTATGCTAGAACTGGTTGGTGTTCAGCAAAACCAGCGTGCAAGCTTCTTCAGTGTGAATGCCCTCGGCCTTCAGTGCTGCACAGAGGGCAGGGTTTTCCGCTCCAGGGTTGAAGATTACTCGGTCGGGATGAAGACTCGTGAGGGGGCCCTGCAATGCCGATGATCTTTGCGGGGAGACGTAAAGTGTAACAGTGTCTACATGACCCGTGAGATCGTCCAAACGCGGAACTACCGGGATGCCTTCGATTGATGATACGGCCGGATTGATGGGCACGACTTCGTGACCATGTTCAACGAGTGAACGCAGTGCCTGATTCGAGTAGCGATGCGGTTTGGGGCTGGCCCCAACTACAACGACTCGTTGTTTTTTGAGTTCCAAGAGTTCTCCTGACTTATCCAAACACTAGAGTTGTACAGCCCAAGTCTCAAGTCTTCTTCCCCTTCGATTTCCCCTCCTCTTCCTCCCGTTCAATCCGATGCGTCCCATGGCAATCCGTACAAACGGGCACTTTTTTCGTCGGCAGCTTCCGTTTCAAAAATCGCTCAACAACTTTCCGCGGCGCAACGTCGTGATCCTCATGACACTTCTCGCACATCTTGTCGACACCTTTGCGGGCGTAGACGATGTCGGGCTTGGTAGCTCCGATATTTTCGTCATTGGCATGTTTGGCGCTAAGGCCGTGACAATCAACGCAGGTGACCTTGGCCTCGAAATGCGTGCTGCTGATCTTCTCGTATACGAAAGTCATGTGGCAGACATAGCAGGTGGCGTTGACGCTCATAGGGTCGATCTGCGGCGTCTCTTCTTCGGTCTTTTTAGCGGCTTTTTTTGTGCAAGCGGTTTTTGCGGCCGGCTTGTCTTTGCCGTCGGCCGCGGCGTTGCTCCAAAGCACGGCGGTGACCAACAGGCCGACGATCATTGCGGCGGCCAGCGATAGCAGAGTGGTTTTGTAAGTTGATGCCATTATGCGTGTTCCCAACCGTGCAGCCAGCGATATTCGGGGGTGATGTGGGCGTAGTAGTTTTCCTTACACTCGCGCAATGCGGTCTCATCCTCGGGCGTGACCGGTTTGTCTCGGTTGTAGACACCTTGCACGTTAACTTCGAGCTGCTCGGGGATGTTCACGCCGGGGATAATGGCAGAGAGCCGCTTTTCTTGCAGCATTTGCTTGACCAGCGAGGAGGCCCGTTTGTCGACGCGGCCTTTGATCTCTTGCGGACGCAGCCCGAACGTGGTGCCGGCCCCGAACGGCTTCAGGCCGATGATGCCCACGTTCTTCTGGTTGGCAAGCTCGAGCAGGCTGTCTCCGCCGAACGGTTTGGTGAGGAACAGATATGGGAAGATCACCACCGAGAACTGCGGGTATTCGTTCAGCACGCGGCGGAAGACTTTGGGGTTGTGGGCCGAGATGCCCAGGTGGCGGACCTTGCCTTGTTTCTTGGCCTTTTCGAATACTTCGACCACCATGTCCAGCGTCTTGGGTGTGACCATCAGCATTGTAGCTATGCTTTTTTGCCCTTCGCCCCATGTAGCGCCCACCGGCCGCCACATGTCCAGTGTGTCGGTGCGATACGACTTCAGCCGCTCGTCGATTTTCTTCATCATGCCCTCGGGCGAAAGCTCGTCTTCGTACTCCGAGGTGATTTTTTGCGGCCAGGAAGCAAAGCCGATGAACCACTTGTCGCGGCCGGCCGATTTCGTTTGGCCCATGGCCTTGCCGTACAGGTCGCATTCGGCGTCGATGTTGTTGTCGACGTAGTTCAGGCCCAATTCGACCGCTTTCTCTAGCACCGGAACCCGGTCGGCGGCGTCTTTCCCGCCGTGCCCGCCCAATGCCATTTCAGAGATCATGAACCCCGTCTTCCCCAAGGGGCGATACGTCATCTTAGGGTTGTAGTTGAGGATTTTAGATGTGTCGACGGCCGCGGCAGACGCATCGTCGGCCGATACGCCGCTTGTAGAAGCGGCCGCCACAACCGCCGATGTAGTTTTCAGAAAAGAACGTCGGCTTTTGGGAGAATTCGCCATCGGGAGCTCCTTTACGGACAGGGCCATTCTTACTGGTATTGTGATGCATTGTAGCGGAAGCGGATTACCTATGCAAGACTGTGACGCCAAGCGGTGAAAAAATATTGCAGAGGGGGAAGAGTGGCGGAGAACATTCGGTTCGTTTGGTGGGCTACGCGTACCACATTAGATCGGCCTGGCCGTTTTCCAATAGCCGTGACATTTGCTCGACGGCGTTGGCAACATGCAGTCGGGCCAGCCTTTCGGCATCGTCGGCATGGTTGGCTTCGATGGCTGTGACAATCTTTTGGTGCTCGGCGTGCGTCTGATTGATGCGCTCGCTGGAGATGCTCGATTTGGCTACCACCACCGGAACCCAATTGCTGGATTTAGCGCGGAACAAGACCTCGTTGCCGGCAATTTCGTATAGTTGGTCGTGAAGTTGGCGGTCGAGCCGCGCGGCCATGCGACTGTCGTCATCCACGCCGCTCTGACGTAAGGCGTAGATTTTATCGATCATCTCGCGTAGGCGGCCGATGTCATTGCGACTTGCCCGCTGGCAGCAGAGACGGGCTGCGAGTCCGTCGTGGATTTCCCGCACGTGGTTGGTGTTGGTAAGCTTCTGGATATCGAGGCAGCCGACAAAGAATCCCAGGCGCGCTTCGAGGTCGACAAGTCCGATGCCCTGCAATTCGAGCAGCACTTCGCGGACGACGCTCACCGATGTACCCAGCGAATCGGCCAGTTCCTGTTGCACGATGCGGTCGCCGGGTGCAAAACTGCCTGAGAGGATCATCTCCTGGACCTGTTCGCGGACCTGCTGACGGTTAGCCCTTTGGCGGTTGGCCCCTTGCCGGTTGGGCCCTTGTCGGTTGGCGGAGCGGCGTTTCGAGCGTGAATTGCGGGGTTTACTGGCGTCGGTGGGCGAGGTCATGGCCCTGTCGATTTCTTCAGGGGTGAGGATATTCGAATGTGTTCGGATGAGTTTAACACTTAATTATGGGGGTGTCAAGGAGCGTGGGGGGGCTTCAGGAAATCTGCAAAGTGTAACTCTCGGGAGGGCGAAGCTGGGCTGTTGAAAACCTCTAAGTTGTTGTGGCGGCTATTTTTGCGACATTTGTGTTTGAATTGAATTCATTATGCGTTGCTCGACGTTTTGAGGTCAGGGT
>CAZISU010000735.1:0-4076 GCA_964541935.1 uncultured Planctomycetaceae bacterium
CAGGTCGGCAACGTCGTAACGTAAATATAAATCGGCAACCCACCGCACATCTTCGTCAGTCGTGTCGTTGCGTGGAAGATCCAATATGTCAAAAAGTCGTTCTCGTTCGGGTTCCTCGCATCGTTCCGCGGTCGAAATGACCAGCCAGGTGCGTTTGCCCTGGCGAATGTCGGACCCGATCTGCGTGCGGCCCTTGCCGAGCGTGAGGTCCAGCGCGTCGTCAATAATCTGGTACGCCAGACCGGTCGCGTTGCCGTAGGACTCGATGTTTTTACAAACAGAACATTCTCCCTCAGCGATGATCGCGCCGCCCAGCAGTGCCGATGTCCAGCATTGGCCGGTCTTCATCAGCGCGATCGATTCGCAATCGCATAACCGCATCTCGCGGCGATCCGCCCCCGCCAGGTCGCTGGCCTGCCCTCGTCCTAGCACCAGCATCGTGTTGTTCAACAAGTCGACAAGCTGCAAGATTTTGCTGTTACAAAGCCCGTTTCCGGATGAAGCGAGCAAAACCTCGTAAGTTTTCGCCGCGAGGAAATCGCCGATATTTATTCCATGCGCCAAGCCATATCGGGCCCAGACGGCAGGACGATTTCGACGCATGCGGTCCCCGTCCTCCAGGTCGTCGTGGACCAGCAGGAATTGATGCAACAATTCGACCGACAACGCAAAAGGTAACGCGCAAGCTCGCTTGGCCCCCAAACCTTCAGCCACGAGAAGGCATAGTGCGCCGCGAAGACGCTTGCCCTTGTTCCGCGCTTGGGAACTATCGAGCCCCAAGGCGTATCGAAGGCCATCCGTGAGTACGGGAGTTTCGGGTTCCCGTTGCATAAGGTCTTGCAGGGCGGATTCCGTCGAGTCCACGTAATCGCTCAGAAAATCGGGTAGCATCGTATCTCCCAGGATCTGCGCAGGAACGAGTGATTTACGACTTTGTAACCTATCGGGATTTGCCCATTCTATCGGCCCGGAGGGTGCGACGCAACCCGACGCGGCGGCAGCCGACTGTGGCAATTAAAAAACGCCGCCACAAGTGACTCATGAAAAAGCACTTGCGACGGCGGGTTTAAGCAATGTGAAGGGCATGGCACGCGCCATGCGGTTTGCGGTTTGGCAGTGTGACTAAGACGCGCGGCATCCGCGGAAGATGAACGCCAGCGAAAGCAAGCCGGCCAGCAGCATGGCGGCGCTGCCCGGTTCGGGCACCGATGCCGTAGCGTCTGTCTGCCAGTTGGTGGCCAGCAGCGTGGCGTCGATGTCGTCGACCACACCATCGGCGTTGAAGTCGCCCATCGACCAGTTGGCGCCGGTCGCCTGCCAGTTGGCAGCCAAAACCGCGGCGTCCGCGGCGTCGACTTTGCCATCTAAATTGGTATCGCCCGGAACTATCACCAAATTGGCATCATAGACCTCGATCTCGTCGATACAGGTGGCGGTTGCATTGTACGCACTGCCCCAAATCTCCGGCACAATCAATCGGATACCGGTGGCAGAGACCTGGTCGAAACTGTAACGGTGGCGCAGAATGGGGTTTATAAAGTTTTCACCACCAACACCCGTATAGGCCAATGATCCGATCGTGATCCAGTCGGCATCGAGAGTGTCGACATCGGGACTACTGACCGTGGTGTATTGCAAAGTGTACTCGCCAAGATATCGGTCGCTGTAATCCTTTCCATCTTCCAGATCGTTGTCGCGACTGAAGGCGAAACTATCGATGTCCTTCATGCCGTTGAGGTCTATACCAATGAAACCCTTGCCGAGCGTGGGGCTTGCTTCGGTTCCGATCCAACTGGCATCGTTGCCGTAGACGCTGTCGTTGACCTCAGTGATCAGATGCGAGTGCAAATCGTCCAGCAATTCCCCCGTCCCGAAGGCAACGCCTCCCATGGAAGCAGCGGCCAGGTTACCGGCGGTTGCTGTTCCACCTTCTTCGAGCAGCGCCAGGCTGCCGCTCAGCGTCGGCAAACCGCTAAAGGGTGCGTTGTAGATTTCGATTTCTTCGATGCAAGTCCCAGCTCCGGTGGCTTGGGTTTCGGGCACTATCAGCCTGATTCCCGTAGCCTGAACTGGATCGAAACTGTAACGATGCCTTGTCGAAGGCTTGGAATATAACGGGGCACTCGTGATATCATAATTGAGAGTGCCGATGTCAATCCAGTCCGTGTCGAGTGTGTTAACATCGGGGCTGGCCACGTTAGTGTACTGTAAAGTGTATATGCCTTCACAACGATCGGTGTATTGCAAGGTAGTATCGCGTCCGAAGGCAATGCCGCTGATCTCCTGCGAGGCCGTGAAACTAATGCCGGCAAACCCTTGTCCGAGAGTAGGGCTGGGGCTGTAGGCCAGCCAGCTATTGGAGTTGCCGTACACCAGATCGTTTAAGTGCTCAATCGTATGCGACGCGTGCGGATATGATTCGGTGGCAAAAGGAAGGGCTCCGGTAGCCGGATCGGCCAGATTGCCCACGTCGATTGAGCCGCCTTCTTCGACAATAACCAGACCTCCCCCATCAAGGGTAAGGCCAACAAGAGGCGTTGCTGGGCCGGCGAGAAAGAATGCCACAGCCACAACGAATAGAAACGCTGTGCGGAAAGATTTGAGTCTCATTGTGAAAGCTCCTGCTCGATTGAGAATGAAAAAAGTAACGCACCGACAAGTTGCCTCTTCTCGGCTAGTCGCTTTTCTGCTTCAGCAACGAGTGCATTATGCATTATCCGTTACTGGATTGCAACCCCCCACGGATAAAACAATTGCCATCCCTGCTTAGATGGTCTTGCCGATAATCTTGATGATACCCAAACAAAATCACAATTTTTTTCCGATAACAGTCATTCCACGGCTGCGGAATACCCCATAAAAAAGTATTTTTTCTGGTAGGTATTGCAAAAACGCGGAACTTCGTGCATAATACATTATCATGAGCACCAGCATCTCACATTCTCAGATCCAAACTATCCAAACCTCGCGCGGCGGATTGCGCCACCTTGTAGTGCAGAGTCTATTGAAGGAAATCTTCCTGCAACAGCTTAAGCCCGGCACGAGATTGATGGTCATGAAGATGGCCGAACAGTTCGGTACCAGCTCCACCCCCTGCCGCGAGGCGCTGGTTGAGCTGGAGTCTGTCGGAGTGGTCGAGTTCATTCATAACCGAGGAGCGGCCGTCGCGCCCTTCGGAGCACAAGAACTACGCGAAATCTACCAGTTGCGGCGAGTTCTCGAAGCCGAGGCTGCCGCTCAAGCCTGTGGGCGGATCAATGAGGAAACCCTCTCCTCGCTTCGCGATAAGCTGCAAAAGCTCAAAGACACGCCCTACGACGAAAACTGGGGAAGGGTAGAAACCGACTGCGATTTGCGCTTGCACGGTCTGATTTCGGCCGAATGCGGAAGCCGACGTCTGGCAAAAGAAATCCGTCGCTATGACACCCTGGTGCAAACGATCCGCGAAATCATTGGCGCCGATAGCACCGCTCAGCAACGCGCACTGGTCGAACATCTGGAAATCATCGATAAAATGCTGGCCGGCGACGCGGCTGGTACGGCCGCCGCAATGATCAACCATATCGAGAGCGCCGCACTCGAGGCCGAAACGGCCATGTTCTCGGTCGCCGAGTAAAATCTCAGAAAAACCTTCTTTTTTCCCGCTCAAGCAATTGACATCCCCTCGTCGAAAAGTGTAGAATCACTTTTGGTGTGCATTATGCATTATCGCTAACCAGCGGGTACATCTCAAGCCCGTCTTGGCGATCCTATTCAATCAAACCATTCGGTGGGAGTTGCAAATGAAGGCCTTATTTGGAAACAACCGGAGAAATCCCGCTTTGGAGTTACGTCAACAAACATGCTCGGCTCAAATACCGCGAGCGTTTACGCTCGTTGAGCTATTGGTCGTGATCGCAATTATCGGCATCCTGATAGCGTTGCTCTTGCCGGCCGTTCAAGCGGCCCGCGAAGCGGCCCGTCGGATGCAATGTGCGAATAATCTCAAGCAGCTCGGCGTGGCCTTGCACGGCTATCACGAAACTAACGGACGGTTTCCGTATGGCGCGGCTCATTACACTGAAACCTGGGGGCAG
>CAZISU010000736.1:0-4075 GCA_964541935.1 uncultured Planctomycetaceae bacterium
TTCGTGCACACGGAAATCGCTTCCTGGGACTTCCTTTCAGACGAGCGAGAGCTGATGCTATTTGACGTAACTGTTGCTTGATGTCATTATTCGAGCTATGGGCTCACGGCATCGACAAGAGCATGAACAGCAGAATTACGGCCAATACACCGCCGGCGCTGATGGCAAACCAAACCCATGCCGGCGTTTGGCCGTAGCGGTGAAGCGGACGTGTGGGGCGTGGTTTGACCTGTTCGAGATTCGGTCGCGGCAGGCTGTTCATGGCCTCGGCCGCGACTCCGTTTTCGATCGACGCTTGCAACGGGTCGCGTAGTTCTTGCAGCCCGGTGACCTCGACCGGCGGCGCGACGTCCTCATATGTTTCCGTGTTGATACGGCCAGAACCGCCTCCGCGCAGCCCCTTAGCGCCCTTCATGGTAGACCGATCCGAGGCGGCCACGGTATCGGCCGGCGATCCGTCCGGCTGGTTTTGCCCCGGCTGGGGTATTCCGGGCCGGGACTTGAGCCCGGTTGACGTGCGGGTCGAGGGCAGCTTTCCACTGCCTTGCCCGCCGCCTCCGGCTCCGCTTTGCCTTTGTGTCGTCGCTGCGGCGTCTTGCGAGGATCCTCCGCTTTCGCCGACGGGTATATACGACTCGCGCGACGGCAAGGGTTCCACATCGTGGCCGATGATTTTTAGCCACTTGGTCATAATCGCAGCCACGTCGTAGGCGGTTTGGAAGCGCGAGGCCGGTTTTTTGGCCATCATCTTCCCGCAAATTCGCAACAGATCCAGGGGCGCGTCGGGGCGATCCTTGCGTACGTCGGCCGCCGGCTCCTTTTGGTGCATCATGATCCGTTGCGGCAGCGTGCCCTCGGGAAACGGCGGGTGACCGGTAAGCAAATAGTAGAGCGTGCAGCCCAGGCTGTAGATGTCAGCGCGGGCGTCCACGCCGTGCGAATCCAAGGCCTGTTCGGGCGCAAGATAGTCGGCCGTTCCCAACACGTTTTCGTCATATGCCACGGTCAAGGAAGCCTTGCCCTCGTCCGAGAATTTTGCCAGGCCCAGGTCGAGAACCTTGACCACGTTCTGACCGTCGACCAGCAAGTTGGCCGGTTTCACATCGCGGTGGATGAGGCCCACGGCATGGGCGCGTGCCAAGCCCAAGGCCGCCTGCCGCGTGAAGTCGGCCGCCTGGGCATAGTCCAACGGGCCGTCTTGCTTGACGGTTACCTGAAGGTCTCGGCCCTCGATATATTCCATGACCAGATAATGGATCGCGCCTTCGTTGTCGACGTCGTAGGCGCGGACGATGTTGTGATCGTCCAAGGCCGCCGCCGCGCGGGCTTCGCGATGGAACCGTGCCAGGTACGAGGTGTCATCGACACGGTTCTTGGGCAGCACCTTGATGGCCACGCGGCGATGCATCAAGAGGTGCTCAGCAAGATAGACGGTGCTCATGCCGCCGGTGCCCAAATGGTCCAAGAGCTTATACTTGCCCAGAAAGAAACCCTTGTGCCGACCTTCGAGAAGTTTCTCCGTCTGCCAACGGGTCAACAAACCGGCTTCGATTAAATGCTCGGAAAGAATATTCGCATTGGTCAGCGGCTGACCTTCGAGCGACTGCTTCAGTTCGAGTACGGCCCGCTCCAGTTGATCTTTCTCGACCAACCGACTCGATCGCACAAGGTCCAGAAAATTGTCTACTGATAGCTTAGCCATAACGGCCGGGCCTGTCGTGGTTTTAACGGAAGAGTTTTATAACGACAGCTATTCTCTTGATAAGGTTTACGCTATAAGGGCTCGCGGGTACGGCAGGCGCACCCCCTCAAACTGGCCCCCTCTATTTCTAGAGTAACATGAATCTTCAAAAAATACCAGTAAACTACCCGCTCGTAAAGCAGGAATATTGTTCAGAAATGGTTACGACCATTAGATTTAGCAGTATGGGTCGTGTTTCCGCAGTACCGTTGGGGGGGTAAGCAAGGCGGGACACTGACACCGATTGATTTTTGAGTTGTGAGCTGTGAGCTATGAGCTATGAGATTTAGGCTCCGGGCTCATAGCTCATAGCTCATAGCTCACTGCGTTTCATCCGCCAGCGCATTCACAAGCCACTTACTTACGTCGCAGCACGTAGACCACGTCTTCGGTTTTGTGTGTGACCTTGATTTGATGTTTCATGTTGTAGGCGAAATCGTAGGTCGCCTGCACGTCAAAAACCCCAGTCCGATCGATCAAATCCTGAAACTGCTTGGCCGTGTACGTGCGGAAAAACAACTCGTCGGCCAAACGAAACTGGCGTGTTGGGGTATAGATGTCGATTGTCATACCCACCTTTTCGCGACGGTTTTTCTTATCGACTTTGATCGACCAGAGCCGCGAGGCCAGGGACAGGTGTCCGCGTTGGGCCGTCCAGCACTCCTCCTCGGTCGTAGGCGGGCCTTTGGGCGTAAGGTGCAGTCCCAGGACGTAAATCCCGCCCTTTGCCAACGCGTCGGCCATGCATTTGAAATGATTTTCGGCCGCTGTCTCGCTCGGCAGGTGGCGAAAGCTGTTGATTGTGTTGAAGGCGGCGTCTGCCTTGCGACGCAGCCGGAAGTCCGACATGTCGTCGATGGTGGTAGTCTCTGGGAAACCGTAACGTTTGAGCCGCTTATTGCAATAATCCACAGCCTTGGGATTGAGATCGTTGCCCGCTACCTCGTAGCCCGCCTGGGCGAATTTGATCAACAGACGGCCCGTCCCGCAGGCTGGCTCGAACAGACGCCGCACGACGCGCGGGGTGTGTTTTTCAAAACAATCTTCGAGGAAGTCGAATTCCGCCTTCCAATCCGAGCCGAAAAGCACGTCGTAGTACTTGGGGTAATCGTAAATATCGCCTTGAACAACTTCCATGGTGCTTTTCCGTCAGTGATCGGTGTTGATGTGAGAGGTTGGCGGCCGACTTCTATACACGGTTAACGTTGTGAAAACGTCACAATATTTCAAAACTGCTCTATTTGGCCGCAGCGTTCACTCGCGAGGAGGGTTTCGCGACCTGCTGTAGTATGTCAGTATTGAATAAAGGCTAGTTTACAGTAAGTTCAACGCACCGCAACCATCGCATGCAACCCCGCCAACCCGAAGAATCCAGCCACGAACCGCTCCTGGGCAAACGTTGCTACAACTGCTTCAGACCCCTGGGCGACTGTTTTTGCGCGTCGATTCCCAGCATCGCCAATCAGACCGAAATTCTAATCTTGCAGCACGTGCGTGAGCGGTTCCACCCATTCAACACGGCTCGCATCGTGCAAATCGCTCTGCAAAATTCCCGCCTGCTGGTCGACTACAACTGCCGCTTGGCCGATGCAAAACTTCCACTTAAACCCGGCGCGGGCCTGTTGTATCCCGGGCCGGGGGCAAAATTGATCTCGGACTTGCCTCCGCAGCAGCGGCCCAGTCAGTTGGTAGTCCTCGACGGCACCTGGCATCACGCCAAGACCATGTTCCGCGACATTCGGGCGCTCGACGACTTGCCCTGCTATTGCCTTGCGCCGACTTCGCCCGGCCGCTATCGCATCCGTCGCGAGCCCAACGACATGTCGCTTTCCACGCTCGAAGCCACCGTGGCCGCCTTGCGGGTTTTGGAATCGCAAACCGACGGCTTGGACCAGCTCGTCGAGGCCTTCGACGTCATGGTCGAGCGCCAGATAGCTTGTCCAAAGAGCGAGCGTGGACGACGGCGCAACAGCAAACGCGACGGAACACTGGGAAACATCCCGCGGATTTTGCTCGAGGGGCTGGATAACGTCGTCGTGGCCTATGGCGAATCGATTGCCCCTGCCGGTTCGCGTAAGTCGGCCGCGCGGGTGCCCGTGTATTGGGCAGCCCAACACATGGGTACGGGCCGGAGATTCGCCCATGCGATCGAGCCTGCTAGCCCTCTGCGCGACACTCTGATGGGACATTGGGAACTCGACCAGGAAGATTTCGCCCAAGCCCTGGCCCCCGCGGACTTCCGCAACCGCTGGGCAAATTTTCTCGGCGCGGGCCGCACCCTGGTTGCCTATCATCAAAGCACCGTGCGACTGCTGGAAAACATAGACGCCAAAC
>CAZISU010000737.1:0-4074 GCA_964541935.1 uncultured Planctomycetaceae bacterium
TAGCCACCAGCTCAACCGCCGCCGTCTCGCGATTCACCACAACCGCCAGCCGCCCAAACGTCGACGTGAGACGATCCGTCGTTGGTTTGCAAATTGGCCCTTCATCCCGCCATGTGTTGCCTAAGTCGTTTGAACGTGCCACGTGAACCCGCGCATCGACCGACTCGAAGGCCTCGGCCAAAACATAAGTCGCTACCATCTGCCCGTCGGGCAAAACCGTCACGGACGGAAAATACGCGTGCAGGCTTTTTACGTGCGGTCGCGGGTTGCGAAAAATCAGGTCCGATTCCACGTTTGTGGCTACAATAGCCGGGGAGGACTTTTTTGCGTCTATACTCATCTGTTGAGATTATTACTTTCTTAGCCTAATCTAAATTACTTCAAAATAGTGGTATCGGTCGATTCTGAAACCTTCTAAGGTTTTTAATTTTATTTCACGATGCACAGGTGGCTTTGGACGCTTGTACTTGTCCATCGTCTTTCCGATGTTTTGCACTTTGGGAGAGGCGCCGTCCCAAACGCCATAGGCGTCCGCACCTTGATCCAGAAACGAACGAATTAACCGTTCCCATCCGGCATAGTCAGAATTGTATTTCTGCCAGGGATAGAGCATGGGGATAAGACGAATGTTTTCTCGGCCCGACAGTCGTGCAAAATATTTGAAATCCAATCGATCCGGATCATCTTTGTGGATGTCGTGTTCGTTGAAGCGTTGGCCCACGGGCAAGAGGTCGTCTATGATGCCTTCCTTAACCCAAGTCGCCACGTCCAGCCCCCAGCGTCTGCAGTCCAGTTCCGTGGCGGGCACGACAACCGAAAGTCGCTGGTTCGGCTTGAGGGTCTTCTTCACACGCTTGACAAAATTGCTAAGCACGGCCCCTTGGTAGTCCATCCAACGTGGATCGAGTTCTTCCAGTTCTCTCGGGTCCATGCCGTATTGCTTCTTGAATCCTTCGACCATGATCGGCTCGTAAAGAACCAACGGCACGCCCCGGATGAAACACAGACAGACGCCGTCGGGTTCGTAGTCGGCAATCTCTTTTATGAGACGCAACATGTAGTCTTGAACTTCAGCGTGGGCATAGCTCAGCCGACCGACACGCTGCCCCTTGCGGTCCAGGCAGTGATACTGCGGGTGCTCATTAAAGAACTTTGAATTCTCTTGCACGTCGAAGGGAAACGGTGCCTTGAACGCTTCCATGCGGATATAGACCTGGAACTCCCATTTTCGCGCGCGCGCATAGTCACGGGCCACTTCCATGCTGTTCCATCCCTTTTCCTTCCAAGTCGTCAGGTTTTTGACAAAATCGCCCCACCATAACTGTTGCGTTCCAGCATTGGGATAGAATTGGCCGACTTTGGTCGGATAATTGCAGTTGTCGCCGCAGCCGTTACCCCAGAAGAGCATGCGCATACACGTCTCGTCCGGAATCTTTTTCAACGACTTGAGGATATCCTTGGGACTCGAATGCTCTCGCCCAAAAAATACGCCGTGGCCGTCGTTGGTGATTGCCATCGGATAGAAGGCTTTGCGTTTGGGAACCGTCTCGAGACGCACATAGGCAATCGCTCCGGGTGGATAATGTGGGTCGGCCATCTGCTCGACAATCAAATCCTGGCCGGTCAGGTCGGCTTCTTTCCAAAACGCCTCGCTGATTGTCAATGTGCGATTTCCGCTCACCTCGATCGGCACGACCGTGCTGGACGGGTCGTTGCTCAATTTGACCCGCATCTTACGGGCATTGTAGCCGCCGTAGAGTCCCAGGTAGATACGGTACGATCCTTCAGCGTTCAAGCGAATAGCGATCGGCCGTTGCTTTGGGCCTCCGCCTCCGCCTAGCATTGTGCCGGCAAATTCTTCGCTTTGGTAGGGGATGGTTTTCCAGAGATTTGTTTCCGTCTGTTTTTTTTGCAGAAGCTTGCTATCGACGGCTTTGTCGAGATTGGTAATAAGGATATCACCATTGCCGAATATTTGGCTGCCGGAAACCTTCTTCCCGGAAACTGGCCGGGTGTCATCGGTCGCGGCATGGGCGTCGGGTATCGCTATCAGCAAGGCGAGGCACACAAAACATGGGCACACAAAACATGACAGAGTAGAACAACGTAAATAGGATCTGATTCGCATCGGAAGGCTCTTTATCTGGACGTAGTCAATTGGAAATTTAAACAGTTTTCTTCCACGGCGTCAACCGTCGCTTCAAGTCGACCGGACTCGTTGATCTCGACGGGGAGTCGCTCTGGCCTTTTTGGGCCGTTGGGAAAATCCTGGATCATGCGGCCCGTTTTTTTGAAAGCAGAAATGGTGACCTTGTATTTTCCCGGTTGAAGCCCTTTGGCGGCTGGGATTTCAAAGCTGCCGCCGGTCACCACGCCGCCCGAACCGGGCGCTGAAAAACCTTCGACCGGTCGGAAATTGATGACACCATGTTCCAGCGGTTGGTCGTCCAGAGTGACCGTACCGCTGACTGGGCCGCGGCCCGAGCCTCCGCACCCGGCCACCGTCGACATTAACAGTAAGCCGACGGACACCAGAACCAGCGTTACGAGGTGTCTGCCGGGAATGATAAATCGGACCATGTGTTGTTTGCTTATTATGGACGCAGGTATTATGGACACAGGCGAATCCCTTTAAAAAAACGCTAAAAGCTACCGCCGGGAATGACTTCTTGTATGTGGAATGTGGACGTGTTCGGGCGAGCCTGCGAGTTTGGCGACCCGAGTGCGTGCCAAACACTCAAGGCGATGTTGTTATCGATAAAGTGCGTGCTGCCGTCGCACATTGTCACGGTGACCCCGCCCGGATGCATGCTGCGGGCATTGTGTAACGTCTGGAAAGCCGGGTGCAAGTTGCTGTCAAACCCTTTGGCGTTGAGACAAGGTGCCACCGCATTGGGATTGAGACTCGCGTTATTCATGTCATCGCAGTAAAACGTATAATCCGGCGTAGGATCGTTGGGGCCGTAGTCCCACATGAACACGGGCCCCGAACTGTAACTCCACACACCACGCAAGCAGGCCCAGTGGCCGGGCAAAATCTCGGCCAACAGCATCGTTTGCGTTGTGCCGTCGGTAATCTCACTCAGACGCCGATTCTCGTTTGTAAGGAACACCCCGTCGTAACGATGCGCGGTGCCATCGAAAGGGCCCGTCCCAAAATTTCCTCCATAGCTGATTCGTGCCCGTTCGTGATGCCCCCAAGGTGTTCCGTAATCTGCCATGCGGCTGCCCTCGTTCCACATGGTTCCAACCAAAGGATCGGAAGAGCACATAAAGGCGGCAATTTCGAGTTCATAGACGAAATCTATGTTCTGCGTGCTCGGCTTTTGGACGCAACTTTGCTGCCAGGGGATCATATCGTAGGTAGTCTGTTCGCCCAGGTAGGGGAGAATGCGAGCGGTCCACGGCCAATCGTTTTGGGTGCTGTTATTATGGCTGCCATATCCAACGGGAAACATGTTGTGGGCCGAGTGATAGTTGTGCAACGCCAAGCCGATTTGCTTCATATTGTTGGTACACCCCATTCTCCGCGCCGCTTCACGCGCCGCCTGCACCGCCGGCAGCAAGAGTGCGATCAGGATGCCGATGATGGCGATCACGACCAGGAGTTCCACGAGTGTAAAACCGTGCTTTCGACATTTTGTCATGACTGAAGTCCTCGACTTGTCGTCTATTAATTTGTTTCCGGGGAATCTCCCGGGTACTGTCTAACGTATATAAAGGATGGGTAGCCCCGATAGCTTGCCTATCGGGGTGCCGCAGGCACAAGAGGGGATCACGCCTACCCCACATGCCTCTTGCGGCTGCGCCGCCCTGATAGACAAGCTATCAGGGCTACCCATTACCCACTAATAATGATGCTGCGAACCTACCTTCTCCGCCGGCCCACAACCGCCGACAGGAACAATCCCATACCGATCAGTACGAGCGTCGATGGCTCGGGGACGGGTGCGTAGGCGCCGGTCGTGTCCATGAAAGTAATCCACCGAAACTGTGCCGCTCATGCTATGCATGCCACTCGATTGATCGCCGAAGGAGCACGAGATTGTGTCAAGCTGCTCCAGACCGATTACG
>CAZISU010000738.1:0-4072 GCA_964541935.1 uncultured Planctomycetaceae bacterium
CCCATTACAATCGACCTTTGGGACTACGTTAGCGACGTGGAAACGGCCGACACCAATCTGACCTTTGCGCTCACCGACACGGCCGGCGCTCAGGCCGCAATGCAGACCGACCATCACACCGTAATTTTCACCCCCACGGCCGATTCCAACGGACAGGTTTCCTTCAAGTTCAGCGTGCAAGACGAGGCCACGTCGCCGCAGACTCCCCAACAGGTTGAACTTATCTTCATCGTCGACGTGCAAGCGGTCAACGACGATCCGATAGCCGTCAACGACACGGCCGTTACTAACACAACAACCACGATCGACACCAGCACGTCAGCCTTTAATCACGGCGTATTAGAAAACGACAGCGACGTAGACGGCGACACGCTCGTGGTCACCGCCTCCGACTCCACCAGCACGCAAGGCGCCGCCGTCACGGTCAACTCCGACGGCAGCTACACTTACAACCCCAGCGGTGTGAGCGCTTTCAGTTCACTGACAGCCGGGCAAAGCACAACTGATACGTTTAGCTACACCGTAAGCGACCCCAGCGGGGCCACCTCCACGGCCACGGTCACCGTAACGATCTACGCTGCGGCCACCGAAGCCGTCGCGATTGACGATACGGCCGCGACCGACGAAGATACCATCGCGACCGGAAACGTGTTGGACAACGACCAGATAGCCAGCAGCGGCTTGACTCTCAGCATGAACGGTTTTAGCAGCACAAGTGCGCAAGGCGCTGCCGTGTCAATCGATGCGAACGGGAACTTCACTTACAACCCGACGGGTGTGGCCGCCCTGCAGGCACTTGCCGCCGGCGAAACTATCACCGACACGTTTACCTACACCATCAAAGACGCCGCCGACAACACAGATACGGCCACCGTGACGATCACACTCACCGGTATCAACGATGGACCAACCGCCGTCAACGACACAAAAACCTTTAACGCCGATACGATTTCCGCCGGAAACGCGCTGACCAACGATACCGATCCCGATTCGTCTGATGCGCTCACCGTAGTCCCCGAAACTGGAACCACCGCCCGTGGCGCTACTTTCGTTATGACCGCCAACGGCAGCTTCCAATACGACCCCACCAGCTCGGCCGAACTCACTGGTCTTTCGAGCGGGCAGATCACCGATTCCTTCCAGTACACAATCAACGATGGCAACGGTGGAACTTCCACAGCTACGGTCATCATCACGGTCACCTGCGTTAATGACTTGCCGGTTGCAAACGACGATACGGCCGCGACCGACGCCGACTCTACCGCGACTGGAAACGTGCTCAGCAACGACACCGACCCCGATACGGGCGACACCCTGCACGTCAGCGCCTTCGACGCCACCAGCACGCTGGGCGCCACCGTAACGGTCAACAACGACGGCAGCTTCACTTACGATCCCGGTACCTCGACCACCATCAAGGAACTTGCGGTCGACGCAACCGTGACGGATACCTTCACTTACACCACCATGGACGCCGGCGGGAAAATCTCGACCGCGACCGTGACCGTCACAGTCACTGGTGTCGACGACGCGCCCACCGCCGGTGCCGATACGGGCAGCACCGATGAAGAAACGGCCGCCAGCGGAAACCTCTTCAGCAACGACGTCGAACACGATCCCGGCGACAGTTTCTCGCTCGAGAGCTTCGACGCCACAAGCGCCAAAGGCGCGACCGTTACCGTGGCCGCCAACGGCGACTATACCTACGACCCCAGCAGCGTGGCCGCACTACAGGCTTTGGCCGACAGCGCAACCACGACAGACACCTTCACTTACACCATCGAAGACGAACAGGGCAACGCCACTACCGCCACGGTTACCATAACCATAACCGGCGTCAACGACGAGTCGACAGCCGTCAACGATACGGCCTCGACCAACAAAGACATGTCGGTCACGGGCAACGTGCTCGATAACGATACCGATCCCGATACGGGCGATACGCTGAGCGTGACCGCCTTCGACGCCACCAGCAGCAAGGGTGCCAGCGTAACGGTCAACTCAGACGGTTCCTTCAGCTACAATCCATCCGGATCGACAACCCTACAGGCTCTGTCCGCCGGCACGACGACCACCGACACGTTCACCTACACCATGGACGACGGCCACGGCAATACGCAAACCGCCACCATGACGGTTACCGTTTCGGGAGACGAGGGCACGCCAGTCGCCAACGCCGACAGCGGCTCGACCGACGAAAACACCTCGATTACGGGCAACGTGCTCGACAACGATCAGGTGCCCAACGGCCGTACGATTACCGTTAGCGATTACGATACCACCAGCGCCCAGGGCGCCACGATTACCATGCAGGACGACGGGAGTTACACATACAATCCCGTCAATTCCAGTACGCTCAACGCGTTGGGAACGAGCCAATCGCTCAATGATACCTTTACCTACACCATCGAAGACAACGAGGGGAACACGGCAACCGCCACCGTTACAATCGCCGTCAGTGGAATCGCCGACGCGCCGGTCATATCGAACAACACGGGCAAAATCGTAGCCTCGGGCGAGACCGTTACCATTGCGAACGACTCACTGCGTACGACCGACGCGGATACCGCGACGGCCGACCTGGTCTACAAGCTTACGGCCATCCCCACCCACGGCACACTAAAACGTAGCGGCGTAACACTTGCGGTCGGCGGCACCTTCACCCAGGCGGATATCGATAACAACCTTATCAAATACTCCCACAACGGCGATACGGCGACATCCGATAACTTCAAGTTCACCACCAGCGACGGCACAACCACACTCAACGCCGCGACTTTCAACTTCAACTTGGCCCACAACACGCTGAGCGGCTTCGTCTACATGGACATCGATAATGACGGTGTCAAGGACAGCAATGAAGTCGGCCTGGGCTCGGTCACCGTCATGCTCACCGGATTAGACGCGTCGGGTAACGCCGTGGCCCGCAGTACCTGGACTGCGGACGACGGTTCCTACACCTTCGAAAACATCCCGGACGGCACCTACGAAGTTGCAATTGTGCAGCCCGACAACTTAGTGGGTGGCAAGGAAAAGGCCGGCACCGGCGGCGGTACCACCGCCGATGGTCGCATATCCGCAATCTCGCTGGATTCTGCCGAAGACGCCACAGGCTATAACTTCGGCCAAGAGGGTCTGCAGCGACAGATGATCTCGTTGCGGCTACTGATGAACTCCTCGCCGACCAGGAACGTCGTGTATCAACAGGCCGTGGGCAGCCAGAAATCGGCCGTCGCGCCCCAGACCGAGCCGACCATCAGCCAGCAAAGTAGCACAGTTACGCTCGTCGGCACAGACGGCGACGACTCGATCGAGTTCCACGCCGGTAACACGCAACACACGCTGGTTGTCAACGGCCAAAACTACTACTACAATGCGGCCGACGTGACAACCTTCAACTTCAACACCGGCGCCGGTATCGACTTTGTAACCCTCTACGGCACCGACGGCAACGAGGTGGCCGCGATGAGCCCAGGCTCGGCCACATTCATCGGCGACGCCCTGGCGGTCAACGTCACCGAAGCCGAACGAGTGCTCATCGACGCCGCTGCGGGCGACGACGAAATCACCCTCTACGACTCGCTGGGCAACGACCGCCTGCGGGCCAACGGCAAGTTTGCCATGCTATCGGGCGATGATTTCGCGAACTGGGCGTTCAACTTCAACAAGGCCACCGCCAAATCGAGCGCGGGATTCGACTCTAGCGACGTCGGCACGCTGACCGATATGGTGTTGAGCGAAGAAGGATCCTGGACGAAGTTGTAGGATACTAGATAACTGAAAAAGATTGGTAAACAAGCCGGGCCGCGTCCCGGCTTGTTTGCTATCCTACAGTCATCCGACACGCCACAACGGCCCGTGCGGCACCCCTTATCCCCCTTTTATCCGCGATCCCATCTACCATTAGAAATATTGTTCGAAGACCACCGCCATGGTAGCATTGGCTCAGAGCAGGAGGATTAGAGATATGACTCCTCGTTAGTTCAGTTGTTTTTGTAATCCCGTATCTTTAATCCCAACCTAAGAACTCGTAAAACTATTGTTTCCTGAATTACTGTTTTCGGCTATAGTT
>CAZISU010000739.1:0-4063 GCA_964541935.1 uncultured Planctomycetaceae bacterium
TAGACATGGTAACCACACTGGAGCCCATCGCCGGGCGTTTCGCGGTTGCCATTTTCATGGTCGGAGCACTTTCGGCCGGATTGTCGTCGATCTTCCCGATTATGATGGTTTGCCCTCTGCTGATCGCCGATTATCGCGCCGGGAAACTCGATACCAACTCGCGGCAATTCCGCATCCTCTGCGGCGTGGCTTGTCTGGTGGGGCTGAGTGTGCCGGTGTTGGGGGCCAATCCCATAGCCGCACAAATCGCCACGCAAGTGGCCAACGTCTTTGTGCTACCGCTGGTGATTGGCGGGATTATCTATCTGGTCAACCAAAAGCAGACCATGGGCTCGCACCGCGCGGGAGTGCTTTTGAACGTGGGCCTGGGGGCGGCGTTTGTTTTTTCCTGTGTCATTTCCTACACTGCTGGTGTGCGGGCACTGGTGGAAACGTTTTCCTAGCTTCATGGTGCGTCGCGGATGCACCCTACTTTGTTTTTGAAGAAAGCATTTAATTATGAAAACAACTGCTATCATTCTGCTGGTCGCCAGTCTTGGTTTCACATTCTTCGCAGGGAACACGGCGGCTGCCGGCACGCCGAGCGACGACGCGGCCCTGCAGCCAATGCATGTAAACCTAGCGCCGGGTACGAAATACGCCGACGAAACCCGTCGTTTCCAGGGCATTCCCGGTCTTGAACGGGCAGCCAACGGACGGCTTTGGGCAACTTGGTACGCCGGTGGAATTACCGAAGGGCCCGAGAACTATGTGCTTCTGGTGAGCAGCGGCGACAATGGGAAAACCTGGTCGAAACCCAAACTGGTCGTCGACCCGCCCAAAGAAGTTCGCGCGTTCGATCCCTGCCTGTGGCTCGACCCCGACGGGCGACTGTGGCTGTTTTGGGCACAAGGCTTCTCGCATTGGGACGGCCGTGGCGGAGTCTGGGCCATTGTGACCGAGAATCCCGGTGAGGAGAATCCCACATGGTCGGCGCCGCGACGTCTGTGCGACGGAATCATGATGAACAAACCGACAGTGACGAGCGACGGACAATGGCTTCTGCCCGCGGCGGTTTGGCAGTTCGGCACGTTGCGTGTTAAGGACCCTCAAAACGAACACAACCTGGGTAAACTCCGTGGCACGAACGTGATTTGCTCAAGCGACCACGGTGCCACCTGGAGCCTTCTCGGCCAGGCGTCCGTCCCCAAAGCGGCCTGCGACGAACACATGATCGTCGAGCGTGGCGACGGCAGCCTGTGGATGTTGGTGCGAACGTCTTATGGCATTGGCGAGAGTGTCTCGACCGACGGCGGCAAGATCTGGAGCGACAACGTGCCCTCGTCGATCAAACACACTACCGCGAGGTTTTTCATCCGTCGCCTGAATTCCGGCAAGCTGTTGCTGGTCAAGCACGGCCCCATCGATAAACGCACCGCGCGGTCGCACCTGACGGCCTACCTGTCGGACGACGACGGCAAGACGTGGCAGGGCGGCCTGGTTCTCGACGAGCGACGGGGAGTTTCATATCCCGACGGCGTGCAGGACAAAGATGGCACGATCTATATCATCTACGACTTTTCTCGAACCGGCGCGAAGAAGATCCTTATGGCCACCTTCAGCGAAGAAGATGTGCAGCAGAAAAAGATCGTTTCCGAGCAGGGCCGCCTGAGGGTGTTGGTTAACCAAGCCTCGGGGGCGCCGGTCCCGCCCAAAAAACCGGCGAAAATCACCTACTCGAAGAACGCCGACGGCGAGGCCCTGCTTTCGGCCGAGGCCGCAAAAATCGACGTCGGCGAAGGTAGCGAGGCAAAGCTCGAACCGCGGGCCGTGCTGTTTACGGACCGCCAATACCGAGTAGGCAATGTGCCCAAGCCGCTGCGGGATAAGACATTCGTCCGCGGCAGCATCGACCGCGTGCGGGCCGTTTGCCGCCAGCCGGGTGTGGTTTACATCCTCACGCCGTCCAAAGGACGTAACAAGGACAGTCTGGCCGAGACACTCAAGAAGAACGGGTACCGCAAGGCCGCCGTGGGCGAGTTCATGCTTTTTGGAAACATACCCGGCAACGTCTGTTCGGTGTTTCAGAAACGTGTCGCCAAGGGCGAGACCATAGAGTTCGGCAAGTGGGGCGTATTGGTGTATTAATAGTGACGATGAACGAATACTTTATAAATTGCGACTGGGGAACCACCAGGTTCCGCCTGCGGCTGGTTAACGGCGCGACGGGAGATACGCTCGCGCGGCTGCGCAGCGACGACGGCGTGGCCGCGCTCGCCTTACGCGCAAGCGGCGAAGACCGCGCGGCCCTCTTCCGCGACACACTCAGAAAACACAGGCAAACTCTGGGCGGCCAAACCGACATGGACTTGAGCCGTATCCCCGTTGTCATCTCCGGGATGGCCGGTTCTTCGATCGGATGGCGAGAACTGCCGTACGCTGATTTGCCCTTCTCGCTCGATGCAAATGATGCCCTCTGGCAAGACCTGAACGACAATAACGACCACCGCCAAGCCGAGCCCCAAAACGGTCGAGGCGATGACTCGCACGCTGAGAGTGTGTTCCTCATCTCCGGCCTGCGAAGCGCGACGGACGTTATGCGAGGCGAGGAAATCCAGGCAATCGGCGTCGCCCAACTGCCCCAAATCTCGCCGCTGATGTCAAACGCCGTGATCCTCTTGCCCGGCACGCATTCCAAACACATCGAGGTGCTCGACCGACGCATCGTCGATTTCCACACGCACATGACCGGCGAGTTGTACCACCTGTTTCGGCACCACGGCTCGCTGCAACACTCTACCGAAACCTCCAGTATTCAAGACGATGAACCCTTGCCGCTGTCCGGACCCATGCTGGAAGCTTTTTGCGAAGGGCTCGACCAGAGCAAAAAAGCCCCTCTAGCGGCCAACCTCTTCCGGGTTCGCAGCAGGCAACTGCTCGATGCTTGCGAACCGACGAGCAACTCGGCTTTTTTGAGCGGGCTGCTGATCGGCTCTGAGATCCTGGCGTTGCGCCATCAGTGGCCGGGCGAGAGACGCCTAGTGCTTTGCGCCGGACGTCGGCTCTCGGAACCCTACGAGATAGCATTCGAGGCCTTGTGTCCAAACAGCGAATTGACAATCGTTCCGCCGGCCGATGTGGCCCGTCTTTCGGCAATCGGGCAGGCCGTGGCCTATAAGAGAATCAGGTCGATGGTACGTCGCGGATGCACCCAACGAGACTCCTGTCGCGTTGCGGATGTGTGAAACGGCAAGGCGGGGACAAGCCCCGCCGCTAACATATGTGCTAATTTCAATAGACAACCATGACTATGCCCAACTTCACCATCGGATTCCGAACCATTTGCTTGCTCCTGGCGTTGGGATCCATGGCCGTGGGTATTTGTGCAACAGACTCTACCGCTTGGGGTACGGAGTTGGACCCGCCGCCGGTTTATATTCCTGCGGGGCCGGAATACGATGGTATCACGCGCGGCTTCCAGGGCATTCCCGGGCTGGAAATCGCCGAAAACGGCCGACTTTGGGCCACCTGGTACGGCGGCGGAAGCGGCGAGGGGGCCGAGAATTACGTGATGCTGGCCACCAGCGGCAACGACGGCCAGGATTGGACCGACGTGCAACTGGTAATCGACCCGCCGGCCGAGGTCCGCGCCTTCGACCCTTGCCTTTGGCACGACCCTCAGGGCCGCATGTGGCTCTTCTGGGCACAAGCCATCAGCCATGTACAAGGCGATTACGGAACCTGGGCGATCGTGGCCGACGATTCCGGCGCCGAGGGCACAACCTGGTCGGAACCGCAGCGGCTTTGCGACGGGATCATGATGAACAAGCCCACCGTTTCGGATGCGGGCGATTGGCTCTTGCCGACCGCCTTGTGGGGGCGAGATGACGGTGTGCGGGTTGTCGGTTCCAGCGACAACGGCGATACGTTCGGTCTCATCGGCACGGCCAACGTACCGGCCGCCTATCGAAATTGCGACGAACCGATGATTGTCGAGCGTGCGGACGACAGTCTGTGGATGCTCGTCCGCACCGACTACGGCATCGGCGAAACGGTCTCCACCGACGGCGGCGAAAATTGGAAC
>CAZISU010000740.1:0-4040 GCA_964541935.1 uncultured Planctomycetaceae bacterium
TCCGCCGCCCCGATCTTTTCTTTTCGCGCGGCTTCAAGTGCGCCCGCCCGTGTGTACGATACATAAGACTCGCTGTCTGCTGGTCGCTGGCGGCCGGTCATGATCGAGATTTCCATAAGCTCGAAACACAGTACCTGCTCGACGCCAAGGGACTTGGTGCTTTCACGGATAAACCCGCTGATTGATACGCCATTGATTTCGCCGGCGATGGCTGCCAATACGGCCCCGTAGCCCGCCCGACTTTTTTCCGGCCAGCAGGTGAAGTGCAGTCCGTCGGGCCTGTCTATCAAATAGAGGTTGCCGGGCGTGCAGATCACCTGTGACTTATCATGGTTGAGGCACACCTCAATATCGTCAGCGTCGACCGCCAACGACTGATAAAAACACCCACGGATGAATCTTAACGGGGTTGCCGGCCCTTTTTTCTCTCCGACTGCCCCGACGCCACCGCGCAAGACAGTGCTATAATTCACGGCACAACCGGTGAGTTTATCACCAATGGCATCGTAGACCCTGCCCGGATATGCCCCATCAGGCTGATAGGCATCAGGTAACGCGCTACGGCACTCCGGCACACTGCCAATCGTGTGGGGGCATGCTGCCCGGGCCGAGATTGTATTTGAACTAAGTATCATGTTTATCCTTTTCTAAAAAAAGCCCACGCCGCCGGGCGACAAGATGACGGCGCGGGCACCGCGATAATGGTTACGCTTCCGTGTCGACTTCGCCGGTCTTAATAAACGGCAAGTCACCTCCCGGAATCGTGTCACGGATCTTTTGAAGCTCGGCGTCGACGTCTTTGACGGCCAACGTCTGGAGCGTGATTGCAGCCTCGCGGGCATTGTTGATTGCCGCAACCCTTTCCTCGATGCTGGACTTGTTCGAAAAGACTTCAGCGATTACAGCCCACGACGCCTTGCCGGGTCGGTCGGTTCGCCGCAGCTCCTCCTGCCATTGTTCTGTCTGGGCCTGGTCTCGCATATCAAAAGTTTTGTGGATGAAATCGCCGATCTTCTTGTCGGAGGTCTCGCGAAGCTTGTGCCGTAATTTTTCGGCGACCCGCTCTCGCGAATCACAAGCAGACGTTCGTTGCCGACGTAGTGCGTGCATGTTCGCTAGCGCCGCGTCAAACTCCGTTTTGGCTACGTCGTGACGCTCTGTCGACGCGTCAACCTTTTTGGTCAGGTCAGCGAGGATCTCATCTCTCTCAGCTTCAATCTTGGCGACACGATCAGCCAAGACCTTGCGGGCCGCGTAGGTGTCGGCCGCCTGTTCTTTCTCGATCTTATCCATTTGCTTTCTTCCTAGTCGGCTCGCAAGCCAAGAGTCCATCTTCTCAATAGTCGCTACGGTTGACATTTTCATGTCCTTTCAAAAAAGTTCACCACGCCAAACGACGCGGGTAAAGTCACCACGCCAACACCGGCGCGGGTAGGTAAAACGCTAGTTAATGTTTTCGCCCCGGCCTCAGTGTCGGGCTGTGTAGTTTCAGGAGATCCAACTCTTCACCTGTGAGATAATGGAACCGCGACCGAATGCAGCCTACACCGCCGGCCAGTGCTTTTCGGGGTTCTGCTTGGATGGCTTTTTCGTAGTCGGTCAAGAGGTCCATCTCGATCAACTGCTCGGCCTCGGTCATGGACGGATCACGATCTTGCAGGAATCGCCAGAAGGCCCAGTTTCGTCGAAACGGTAGGCCGCCGTTACTCCACGGGTTTGCGTAAAGTCGCCGGTTTGCGTCGCGGGCCTCGGCTGTCAAACTGGCCAACTCATCGGCGCCCAACAGGCCGAGCCTGTCGAGTTGTTCGGATTCGTCTAGATCGCGGTCGCGGGGTTCGGGCGAGTCGAACAACCACCACGCCCACGGCCGCTTGCCGAGTGTTTTCCATGCGGCTTGAATATCGGCCTTCCCTGCCTTCCAGGCTTCGAAGATGTTCTCAATATTCTCGTTGCCGTTGCGGTCGAAAAATTCGGCTGGATTGCGTCCGATGCATGGGCCGCCGCGCTCAAGTACGTCGCGATATTCCGGGCCATAGTTGCCGATTCTGGTTTTGGCTTTTCGAAAAACTCTGGGCATTATCTAGTCCTCGGTTGAATAGTTGGTGGTTTTATCTCGGGCTCGGCCAAATCTAAGCCCAGTTCTCTGATCATTCTGCTAAACGCGATCCTTGAATCACGCTCTATCGAAACTTCAGGCCGTGCCCTGGGGGCCTCGAATCGGTCGGTGTAAACCATGCCGTTGTCGGCAAGGGCTTGCCGGGCTTGTTGGCATCGGTCCCACGCTTCAGCCGCGAGCCGCAGTAAACGGCGGTGGTGGTCCTCAAGTTGGTATTCGCCGCATACGGTTACGTACCAAGCGGCGGTTTCTGGCCGAAGATGCTTTGGGGCTTTGGTTTTTGGTGTCATAGTGATCCTCTAAAAACTGATTTGATTCGGGGAACGGAAGTTTTGCGCACGCCTGAGTGTGCGGTTCCGCTACAGTCGTCCATACTTTTGGACCCCCCCTACCCCCTATTGACTGGACACTGCCGTTGTGTCGGTGATAGGCTCGTCATCAGCAGACGTGCCCCAACCGGCTTGCCACGGGAACGTGGTCGCGATGTCGATCTCACTGACGATAGGCCGACCTTGCCACGCCTGATGGATTGCCCACCTCGCGATGGTGTAGCAGTGGTCTGACCTTAGCTCTTCACAGTGGCAACCGTGCCCAACGACGTGGGACAGTTCTTCCATTAGCTCCGACCAGCACGCCCACCAGCCGACGTGTTGCTGCCCGGCTTCACGTGCTCTGTTGATTAGGCCGACCAGTCGCGGTTCGATTAGTAGTAGGGTTTCGATGTTTATATCGCTCATCCTGTCCATTCCTCACAAATAGGTTCCGTGCATGTAAACCGCGTCTGACTCGGGTGCCAGTCCAGCGGGATGGGGCCAACCTCGCCATTTCTGTTTTTAGCAACAATCAATGAGGCGTTATTGCGTGCTATGTCCGTGGGCGTGTGCGGCGCCAGGAAGAGCACCGTATCGGCGTCCTGCTCAATAGCCCCAGATTCGCGGAGGTGGCTGAGCTGGGGTTGCTCTTGGCCATCGGCCAGCCGGTTGAGTTGGCACAAACAGAGGATGGGGACCGAGTATTCGCGGGCCATTTCCTTGAGCGACTTGGTGATCGTCGCCACCTGTTGTTCGCGCGGCAAGCGGCGGTCGGCGGCTGATAGCAGTTGCAGATAGTCGATGACGGCCAGGGCCAGCCCGTGTTTTTTCCTGCGGCGGATTTGTCGTCGGATCTCGGCTACGGTCAAACCGGGCTGGTCGTGGATGTCGAGCGCGTTGTCCGCTTGGCGGTTCATGGCCTCGCTGAGTTTGCGGTTATCCTGCTCGGTCAGCCGTCCGGTGCGAACGAGGCGATTCGATACGCCAGACGTGGAGCACGCAAGGCGGATCGACAGCTCGACGGCGGACATTTCCAACGATGCGAAGTACACAGGCTGGCCTTTTGACGAAACATGATCGGCGATCTGCATCGCGAGGGACGTCTTGCCGATACCCGGCCGCGCGGCAAGGATTGTCAACTCGCCCGGGAAGAGACCACCCTGGTCGCAGTCGAAACTTTCTAGACCAGTAAGCACGCCCGCTGCGCTGCCTCGCTGCTGGATTGCATCGACGTATGCGATGGCGTCCATGGTCGCGGCGCGGATAGTAACCGGTTCGGTCTCATCGGTGCCAAGACGGATCTCGGATAATGCCGCCTCAGACCGCTCTAGAATCGCTTCTGGCGCGTCCGCCTGTAAGCGGGTGTCGCTAGCAGATTCGTTGCCACGATGCGTAGGCGTCGAAGCGCGGCCTTCTCACGCACTATTGCGGCGTAGTGCTCGACGTGATGGGCTACGGGAACCGATGCGGCTATCTCGTAGACCCGCGATTTGGCGTCGTCGCTGCCAAGATGCTTTTGCACGATGGCGTTGTGAACTGGTAGGCCCTGCGCGTGAAGCGAAAGCATTTCCGCGAAGACGGCCGCGTTGGTCGGATCATGGAAATCGTCGGCG
>CAZISU010000741.1:0-4040 GCA_964541935.1 uncultured Planctomycetaceae bacterium
GTCACTATTATATCCTTATCGTCACTTTAATGACTCTACGGTCATTATTGTGTCCATTTAGTCACGAGTCAAGGGCATAAGTTGGCTAAATGCGTAAAGAGCGTGCAGATTTTGCGGAAAACAAAGGAACTGCACAACTTAGTTAGCGGCGGGGCTTGTCCCCGCGTTTTATTGCTACCCAATGGCGGGGTAAGCCCGCCCGCTAACTATGGCTATCAGATGACTATGATTTTCAGGAATTGCAATACAATAGATAGTGTTATTTCGCGAAACTGCGTGCTGCGTCACTTGCCGGCAGTTTCAACCTTGGGCCGGAAATAAAACGAATCCCAATACGCCCGATCTACCTTGTAGACGTCGATCGGGTCATCGGGCTTCAGATCCATGGGCAAGAACCCGAAACGCTGCATCTCGCGGATATAGTGCTTGTTGGGTCGAAAGCCGGGCATGTCGAAACGCTTGCCCGCCCCGAGCCTGTTGTGCGCGTCGCGGATACGGGCGAGTATGCTCTGATAGAGTGGATTGTTTTTATCCTTGAAAATAGGGCCTTTGCGGTCGGGACCTTTGCAGACCCCCATCCCGCCAGCCTCTTTGGCCAACGGCGCCCGCAGCACGGTCGACATCTCCGGCCGGCTGATGTTGCAGGTTGTCTGCTTGTGGTGAGAGCCGCCGCCGTAGTAGCGAAGTTCCCGATGTTTCTTGCCTTTGGGGCCGGCCACCTCCTTGCCGTGACAACTGCCGCAGTGTTTCCGCATTTCTCCAAACGGCAAGTGGACGGGATAATGCCCGCAGCCCAACGATGCATATGTGCCTGGATACGTGGCGCTGGACTCGATCCAGAGCCGCACCATATCTTGCTCGTGCTGCGACAACTTCGCATCGTGGTGGCTGCCGTCAATGAGTTTCATCAAGCGGCTGGCAACGCTACCGTAGGAATACGGCTCGTGGTTGCTCTTAGGCAAATTGCGGGCGTCGTTAACCAGATTCCGCTGACGGATCGTCCAGTAGCTGATTGTGTACATGGCCGTTTTGTCGCCGCTAAGATCTACCCGGCCCTCGCGTCGGTCTGCGTTGTGGCATTTCACGCAATGCTTGTCCAAAATCGGCTGGATATCTCGCGGAAAATCGAACACGCCGGGCACGCCCTCGATCTTCTTCAGACGGCTGGCCGGGCGGCGCATGGCCAGCAGGTCGGTCGTTTGCGGCGGTGGCGCCTGTACGCGCTGCTCGTGACAGCCCACGCAACTGGTCGTTTCGCCCGGCTGCAAGATGAGGAAACTGTGCATGCGTTTAACCGGCTGGTCCTTTTCGTCCAACGCCACGAAGAAAATCGACCGCAGTGCGGGTAGCTTCATATAGGCCGAACCGTCGGGCTCGACCGGCACCGTGCCCAGTATCTCGGCCAGCGTAAACGACCCGCCTATGGTCAAGGGCTGCATCCCGCCCGAAAAATTCACCGGCTTGGGCAACTGTTGCATCACCAGCAGCTTTTTGATTGTGCCCTTTTTGACGCCCGCCATCTTGCGACCGTGATAAACATTTTCCATCACAAGTTGCCCACTGGTCTCTTCCAGGTCGGTTCGCGGCGGAATGATTCGCTCCCGTGGACGCGAGCGCAAGGGGCGTGGCTCATGGCATTGCAGATGCTTCTCCGACTTGGGCAGCTTGTAAATCAGCTCGTTGTTGCCCTGCCCGTCCATTACGTAGATCCCCCGTGGGTGCGCCACCAGAAAACAATCTTCGCTAATCGCATACGGGTCTTTCCACAGCCCGGCCCACAGCGATCCTTTGCTTACCTGGCGAACCGACGACAACTCGTCCGGGCCCTTGCTGGGATCGATAACGGAGACCGGCCCCATATGTTCGGGCCGGCCGTGGCCTGGAGAATAGGCCGCCACCACCTTCTGCGTGCCCGGCACCGGCTTGGCATCGAGCATGGCAATGCCCCCGTGCAGGTTGCCGTAATAAACCATCTGGCCCGTGCCGTCGGGGTTCATCGTCCAAAGGTGATGGTAATGCACCTGGCTGCGATCGACGTATTCCCAACGCATGTAAAGCACCCGCCCGTCGGGCAATATCCAGGGCGTGTTATCGTGGTCGTTGTTGCTCGATAACATGCGGATATTTTTGCCGTCGCCGTCGCAGCGATACAAGGCCGCCACACGGGTGAACCAACAGTTCACAAAACGCCGGCACCGCGACGAACAGAACACGATGCTGCCATCTGGACAATAAGTGGGCTCGATATCGTCGTCCGGCCCGTCGGTCAACTGCCGCAATCCGCTACCGTCGATATTGATCTCGTAAAGATGAAACGGATGCTCGCCGCCCTTGCGATACGAAAACAGGATCTTTTGGCCGTCGTAGTGCATCTGTGGATCGCGTATGCCACCCTTGGCGTCTTCCAGAATCGCCTTCACCTCGCCGGTGCGAAGATTCATGCGGCAAAGCCTTGCACCGTCGCCGTAGCCCCAAAACACGCCGTCCTGTTTCTTAAAAGCTCTTTTGGCGGGGTCAATCGAATGATCCGCATAGTTGCCGAAGGTAACGTACCAGTGATCGCGGCCCGGCACTCGCACGGCGAACACGATCTCCTCCACACCGGCCATGGGCCCGCCCGTAGCCCCGTCTGTGGCCCCGCCCGTATCCCCGTCGAGAAAACGCTTCAGCAGCGGGCCCGATACGTGGCTTGTTTTCTCCGCAAACAACGGACTGGGAACGAAAAGCACCGTTGCCAAAGCAAGCACGGTCACCAAAGCGATAAGAATAACGCGACGGGTAAAATAGCTAGCGGCAGGGGAGATACTCATAGTCGAGCCTCCAGGGTAGATGTGTGGGAATGGCGTGGCACACTGCGGACGGGTTATGTTTAACCCAACGTTACCGCATCGGTGGGGCAGCGGCATGTCCGCCATTATACAGCATGACATAGCGTCAGTGCAACTATTCCGGCGTGAAGCGGAATTGCCAACTATCGCCCTGCTCGCCCGAGGAATCCGCCACAAGTTCAAGTGTTACTAGACCGAGCAATCTTTTGCCCGCAAGTCGCACCACGACCAGATCGTCTTCGACCTCAACAGCCTCGAAAGCCCCTCTGTCCCATTTTGACACGCTGCCGCGCTCCCCAGAGACGGGGCCTTCGTAGTCGAGATACGCCAAACGATGATCGGCCAATGCCCGAGCTGCGATCGGCCGCTCGGCTGCCGGTTCTTCCTGCAAAGCCCATGTCCGCAAAACATCTGCGAACTCGAGCATAAAGTCCCAATGAAGACCGGCCGGGCTATCGTGACGCAGAACAACAAATCGGCTCATGGACAATCAAAGGTTATTCTGATAGGCCAGTTCGTAACCCGGCGATGGAACTAGCAACTCACCGGTCGCAAGCGACCGGGCTAAACAAAAACCTGACACCTCACATCTGATACCTGAAACCTCAATCACACCCACGGTCCCATCAACTGCAGAACGTAAGCAAGCGGCGTGGTTACGTTCTTCGTATGCGTTCCGCCGCCGGACGACGCGGTTGCTTCGACCCAGGAGAAATCTAGAGCTTCGGTGCTCCAGGTGCCGGGCGCGTTTTCAGCTATCTTGGCCGAACTGCCTATGGCCGTAAGCGTATAGTCGCCAGGTGCGTCGGCCAGATAGGCCTTGTCGGTTCCACCCGCTCCGGCCTGACCGAGCACCTCGTCGAAGTACTGGGCACGCACGTTGTACCCAGTTCCCGACATAATCGAATAGACCGTGTTGGAAGTGAACATATCGTCACCCGCGGAGCCCACCAGCTTGGCCGTATCGGTGCCGCCATTGTTAGCGTAAGCCACCAGCGAATCGAACCTGTGGGCCACGATATAGAAGGCCGCGCCCGTCAGCTTGCCGTAAGTTGGCGTGCTCGTAAACGTATCGTTGCCGGCGGAGTCTGAAAGTTGTGCCGTATCCGTGCCACCCGAATTGGCATAGGCCTTCACATAGCGGAAGTTTGTGGCCCGGGTATAGAACGAATTGTTATAGAACTTGGCGTAGGTAGGCGTGGCCACGAACGT
>CAZISU010000742.1:0-4034 GCA_964541935.1 uncultured Planctomycetaceae bacterium
GAGGCAACGGCCGCCCACATGCAATTGCCCAACTCTTCTTCCAGCCGCCCTAAATCGTCGTTCTCTAAAAACGGCCAATGGCACTGTTCGAAATAGATGGCCCCATCGGGCATCTTGGCGATCGGCACGCCCGCAGCGCCGCGAAGCACCCACGCGTCATCTAACCTCTCGGGCAAAGCCCAGACCGGCATTTGCGCCGCTGTTCCGTCGGGCAAGGGCCAATCGACCCAATCCGAGTCGTCCAACGAGAACCCGCGTCCCAGTTCAATTACATCTACCCCAAAGCGATCCAATACGTCGTCGTCAATAACGGCCAGTTGCTGGATGGGGTCATAGATGCGAATCGGCCTGCTTTCCAAGCCCAAGGCATCGCGAAGCTTACCGTATGCCAGAGCGGCAATTCCCGAGGAGCGGTGTCCGCCAAAATCAACAGCCGGACGATCAGTTTTCTCATGGCGCAGCGCGGCCCGGACTCGTTCTCTCGAACTCATGCGAAATAATTCCTTTGCAATCCGCGCTATTCAGATGGCTACATTTTAGACACAGCATTTTAGACACAATGCGGCAGGTCGTCAATTAACACCAACCTTAGGACTATACACACCGCATCGCAAGTGTTATATTGACGCCTGAGCGGGTCTTTTTTTAGACAACAGGGCGTATCTCGCACGCATGGGGGGGAGGGTGGTGGAAACCGGTGTTTTTTGCTATCATTAGCGTGGGTTTATGCAAGAGGTGCTCGCAAGAGATCTGCCCCGTGGCCGTAGACGGTTCATGGTTGGTGTTTCGGTTCGCGCATTGATATATCCGCTTGGTGATATGAAAGGCTCAGATGTCCGGATTCGGCAGGAAGGCGAAGAGGATGGCGTGGGTAGAACGGTTCTTTGGAAAGAACCGCGCTGGATGTAATTCCACACATGGTAGCAAGCGTGGACGCGGACAGAAATCCATCGCTTGCACGGACAGATTTCATCGAGCGCGTATTGAGCCACTTGAAGACCGTCGGCTGTTGGCTCCCGTCGCCGGCGACCTACATGAAAACTTTCTTCCGGGCAGCCTTATTCACAACTGCTCGATTGCAGGCGAAGTTTCAACGCCCCTTGAAAACGATTCTTACGTCGTTGACCTGGATCAAAACCAAACGCTCACGGCCGTAGTCAGCGGCGCCGGCACGTTACAACCGGGTATTTATATTTCCGGCCCCGATGGCGTACCCATCCAGAGCGGTTCGGCCAATGCCCCCGGTGACAAGGCCGTAGTGCAAACTATTGCGATACAGGAAGCCGGCTCCTATACGGTTCACGTTACCGGCCTGCAAAGCAGCACGGGCTTGTACAATGTCGAGCTTACCCTAAACGCCGCCGAGGAACTGGAAAACCTCGGCAAGACGCCCAACAACTCATTCTCTACAGCGGAATCCATCGACGGCAGCTTCGTGGAACTTTCCGGCGGAGCCGCTTCCCGCGGGGCCCTGGTAGGCGCACTCACGGCAGCGTCAATAGATGAAGACTGGTACTCTTTCTCGCTCGATGCCGGCACAACTGCCGACCTGTTGCTAGCAGCCGATCCTGGAGAACCGCAGGACGGCGACTCCACCGGCAGCCGTCCGCAACTCGAACTTTTCGACGCCCAGGGCACGCTGCTTGCAGTGGGATTGGACGTCGACCTGACAGTCGCCGAGGGTGCAACGGCTTTGGGGCACTCCGTCGAGAATTTCGTCGTCGACGCAGGCGGCACGTTCTACGTGCGGGTACTCGGGCAGGATCTGAATTATTCCTTACTGGTAACCACCAACGCCGCGTTTGATCTGGGCAATAATACCAATTTGCCACCATCGGAAGGCGAACCGGCCCTGACGCCATGGCAAGGCGGCCAGTACCAGGATATTTCCGGACGCCAAGGCGTTCTTGGGAAAATTGGAGCCGGCAGTACCGGCGCCACCGGCTGGACATTCATGGTCTATCTTGATGCCGACAACAACCTCGAGGGAGCCGGTATCGAGGATTTCCTCGAAATGGCCGAAGTCGGATCGACCGAAGACGTCAACATCGTCGTGCAAATGGACCGAGCTTACGGATACGATTATCTATATGGCGACTGGTCGGGAACCAGACGAGGCCGTGTCGAACTGGGAGACATCCCGGATTTGAACTGGGGCACCGATATCGGCGAAGTCGACATGGGTAACTCCCAAACCGTAATCGATTTCGTCCAGTGGTCCATGCAAGAATACCCCGCAGCAAACTACGGACTGGTTTACTGGGACCACGGCAACGGATTCGAGGGGATCTGCACCGATTACGGTTCCGGCAGCGAACTCGAAATGACGGATCTTACCACGATTATCGATGCGACCGATCCGGTGGACCTTGTCGGTTTCGATGCCTGCTTGATGAGCATGGTCGAAGTCGCCTATCAATATCGCGATGGCTCCCAAGTCATGGTATCATCCGAGGCAAGCGAATGGCGCGATGGCTGGGAATATCAGAACTTCCTAGATAAGCTTGTCGCCGACCCGACAATGGATGCGGGAACACTGGGCGGCCATATCGTAGACGCCTTCGAGCAACGCTATGCTTCTTCCGGTGACTCCACCCTATCGACCGTCGACCTAACAAAGCTCTCCTCAACACAATCTCAGTTCATCGGGGGAATCGAACAATTTTCCGATTGGATGCTCACATCGGCGAGCACGGCCGACTGGGACGCGGTTAAGAATGCATCCAACGCTGCCCGGCGATGGGACGAACCAAACTATATCGACCTGGGCGATTTTATTTCACGCGTCAGGCAAGCATCCATTAGCGTGGAACTCGCCACCGCCGCCGATCAAATACTCGATGCCCTAGACTCCGTCGTCCTGAGTAATTACGGTGGCCAATACGCTCCCTCCACGGGCCTTTCAATTTACCTGCCCAGATCATACGGCTATATTAGTCCCACATACGACAACGATCTAGAGTTTGTTGCGGATACTCAATGGGATGAGTTTGTAGCAGCCAGCTTTACATCGACTGCCGCGGCGACCGCAGCCTCGTCGGCGGCCAGCAGATCGATTGTTTACGGTCCCGTGCAACCCACGGCTTACGAATCGTTCGAAATCGCTTTCCCCATCTTGCTTTCCCCATTCTCAAACGACACGCAACGAAAGGGTTTGGATGCAGATGCAGACGGTTCCTCGGAAATCGTTTCATCCGTTCCGCTAGAACAACCCCAGGCACTCGAAGCATCCAGTGCCACAAGCGGCGACTGGTATTCCGTGGAAGTGAGCGCCGGCGATTGGCTAACCGCTTGGACGACAACGCCAGGCGACGGAGATCTCTATTTTCCGAATTTCTTCGACCCCTATATCGAGATTTATGATCCCAACGGCCAACTCGTAACCGCCGACGACAACACCGTCTACGGTCGAAACGCTCTGGTATCACACACGGCGGAGTTGAGCGGATGCTATTGGATCAGAGTCGATGCATCGCCGCTTGACCCCGGTTCTTCGGGACAATACTTCCTCCGTATTCTCGGCCCCGATGCTCCTGACGAGCCGTTGGGGATTACCAGCACCGATCTTCCGCACGGATCGCGTCGTTCGGAATGCCCCACGAGCGTCACAATCGAGTTTTCCGACCAAATTCTGCTATCTTCTGTGGACGCTTCCAGCTTAACCATCGACGGCAATCCTGACGCCCTCGGGGTTACAGTAATCAACGGCACCACTGTCAGCTTTGCCTTGCCCACCGATCTTGCCGAGGGTACCCACACCTTAGAACTGGCCGCTGGCGCGGTTCAAGACATACAGGGCACGCCCGTCGCTGCCTATACCTCGACGTTCGATATCGACACCTTGCCTCCGCACATTGTGGGCAGTTCGATCCAACAAGACGACATGTTGCCGCTCGACAGCCTGATCTATCAAGTCGTTTTCGACCAACCGCTCGATGTCGCCGCACTCGACACGACAGACGTGCTTTTAACCGGCGCGACAAGCGGCCAAATTGCAGCCATCGCATTGGACTACAACCCTGATACTTTCACCC
>CAZISU010000743.1:0-4033 GCA_964541935.1 uncultured Planctomycetaceae bacterium
GTGGACTATGTCCTATAGTTAATTTGACGTTAGAGGAGATTTTCGCCGCATAGATTCGGCTTCATCTAGGATTCGGCTCCATTTAGTTTTTGGCATATGTTTGCTCAAACCGTGGGAGAATTCTCATGAGTATAGGTCCAAGTGCGGGGCTTGCGGGAAGCGTGGCCGGTACGCCGTTGGCCAAGGCTTCGAGTTCGGATTCCGACCGGGTACGCCAGGAAGTGTCCGCTCAACAACGCCAAACGGTTAGCGAGAAAAAGGCCGAAAGTGCCGCAGGGATAGGCGAAACCGACGGCGAAAACAATGAGGCCCAGGACCGCGACGCCGACGGCCGCCGCCTCTGGGAACAGATGTCCGAGGGTAGCGGACAGCCCCACGACGATGCAGCGGGCGAGACGCCGGCCCGCGTAAAAGACGTCAGCGGACAAAGCGGCAACCTTCTGGATCTGTCAGGTTGATATTTTGTAAATCAAATATTTTGCGGAGACGGCACAATGGAAAACGAACAGTCCCCAGCGCCGGATAATTCCAGCGACGAAACTCCGACGCAAGAGCAAGAGTCAAGCCGAACCTGCCGCCTGGGCGACGAGCTCAAGGAAGCACGCCAGTGTTATGACGATATGCGTAGCAAAACCACCGAGCGTCTAAAAAACGCGCGGGCCACCACCATGGGCGATGTGCTCGACGGCGCAGCAAGCTTCGTCAAGCGACACCCGCAATGCAGCTTGGGCATTGCCGCCACGCTTGGTTTCTTCATCGGCAGATTGTTTCGCCGCTAATACATTTCACAGTTCTTCCGTTTAGCCCGATCGCTTGCGACCGGAGCGTGGCCAGATGTCCAACCCAAACGCCGACGCCCAACAGATCAGAATCAAGCGTCATTTGCGCATGCGCATCGGTCGCTTGCGCCGCCGTGTTAACAGCCGTTTGCGTGGTAGCCAACGCGAAGGACAACGCCTGCTTTCATGGCGCACCTATGTAAAACGATACCCGGGCGGCGCTCTAGCGGCCGCTTTTGGAGTGGGAATGGCCACGTCCACGGGCTTGAAAGGCCCGCGCTTGATCCGCGCTATCTGCGCTTTACTGGTCCGTCGCGGAACGGGGACCATGCTAGCCGGCGTCCGCGACGAACTGCTGAGGGTTTGGAAAGAATCGACGCCGTCCGAAGATCCTGCCAATGCAGATTCCGTAACAAAGAGTCCAAATAACGCGGGGGTAGACGATGGCCGATAGCGACCGCCCTCTGTTCTCCGCTCTCAAATCGGAACTCGGCTCGCTGGTCTCCGACGTCCGCGAGATGGCCGTGCTGCGCTGGCAGCTTGCCAAGCTGGAACTTACGGCCGACGCCCGCTCGACTCTTCGCTTGGCCGTGGTCCTGGCCGTGGCGGTGCTGATGGTGCTGGTTTCGCTTCCGGTGCTTGTGGTTTCGCTGGGCAGCTTGCTCGATGGCGTTTGGGGAATCTCGCAAAGCGGCTGGCTGTGTATCTTCGGCATGATTCTGTTGACGACGGCCGTACTGGGCGGATTTTTAGCCTGGCGCCGCTTCCGCCGCAACCTCATCGCCCTCGAAGAAACCATCGAGGAACTCCGCGAAGACATGCTCTGGCTAAAAGAGTGGAGCGAAAACGCAACACCAAAAAGTTAGCGGCGGGGCTTGCCCCCGCGCTGCATCTCCCAAACCGTTGCACCCTACGAGCCCGCCTTCGTCCAAGATTTCTCGATCTCTTCGAGAGTTTTCCCTTTCGTCTCCGGCACGAATTGTCCCACGAAAAAGAAAGTCACCACGCACATCACGGCGTATGTCCAGAAAGTGCCGGCCTCGCCAATATTCTCGAACATCCAGGGCACGGTTTGCGAGATCGTGAAGCAGGCCACCCACAGTGCGAAGATGGCCACCGACATGGCGCGGCCTCGTGTGCGCGTGGGGAAAAACTCGGCCAGCACCACCCAAACCACCGGGCCCATGGCCATCCCGAACGAGGCCACGTAGGCGAAGATCAAGAATACGATCCACCAGACGGACATGTGAAAATAAAAGGCCGCGCCCAATAACAGCAGCGAGACGCCCATAGCCGCCGAGGTACACATCAGCAATGGCTTTCGGCCCACGCGGTCGACCGCCCAGATTGCCACGAAGGTGAACAGTAGGTTCACTACCTGAACGCCGGCTGCCAGCAGCAAGGCCAGAGACGCGGAAACATCGGCACGCTTGAAAATTTCGGGCGAATAGTACATCACGGCATTGATACCGGTAATCTGTTGCAGGATGGCCAGGATCACCGCGATGATGAGCGCAGCGCGAATCCCCGGCCGTAACAGTTCGCGGAATCGAGCCCCTTCGTGAGAAATTGCTTCTGCGATCTCCTGCATTTGTATTTCGGCCCGCTGCCGACCGCCAATGCGAGTTAGAATCGCCAAGGCTTCGTCTTTTCGCCCTTGTTTGGTGAGCCAGCGGGGGCTTTCTGGCACGAAGAACAACGCGGCGAGGAATATCACGGCCGGTAGCGATTCAGAAGCCAGCATCCATCGCCAGCCGGTTTGCACGTTCCACGATACATTTTCTGGCGAAGCGACCAGCCAATTGACCGTGCTGACGAACAGCATGCCGGTGATGATCGTGATCTGGTTGAGCGAAATCAGCCGCCCGCGGATATTGGCCGGCGAGACTTCGGCGATATACAACGGCGAAAGTATCGAGGCCATGCCCACGCCCACGCCGCCGATCATTCTGGCGATCACGAATTCCGTAAGGTTACGCGGCAGGGCGGAAGCCACGGCCGAAACCGCGAACAGAATGGCCGCCACGATCAGCATTTTCTTACGGCCAAAGCGGTCGCTGAGCGTGCCGGCCACCGATGCCCCCATCATGCAGCCGATCAGCACGTTGGAAACGGCCCAACCTTGCATAACCTCGTCGAGCTCGAAGCGTTCGGTCAAAAACCCGATAACGCCAGCTATTACACCCGTGTCGTAGCCGAAAAGCAAACCACCCAGTGCGGCCGCCGCCGCCAAAGCACAGACATATGCCGTGCTGCCATGTTGCGAACCGTTCGATGTCCCCAAGTCTTGTGGATTATCACTCACGCTACTCTCTCTAATCGTTTCCAAGAAAAGTTAGCGGCGGGGCTTGTCCCCGCGTTCTATCCTCTATCAGTATCACTTAGCCACCGCCTCACGCAAAGTAGACTCTCGAACCACCAGTTCGCAGTCGATAACCACCTGACGGTGAGTTGATTCGGGGCACTGGATTTCATGCGTTATTGTTTCGAAAGCCGCTTCGGCAAACGGTTTGGCCGGCAGACGTATGGTTGTCATGGGCACCGGCAGGAACGAAGTCACCGGGTCGTCGTCGAAGCCGGCCAGCAGCACATCTTCGCCGATCTTCAGCCCCATGGCCGAAAGATGGCGCCCCACCAACGCCGCGCAACGGTCGGCGAACCCGATAATCGCGTCGGGCTTGCCTTCGGACATCAGTTTTTCACAGAATGACTCGGGTACGTCATGTGCAATCGGAGCGGCGCAGTCTTGCAGTTGCGAGCTTTGCGAGCGCAAGGCTCCGTATGGAACGTCGCGCAAGACTGGCTGCAAGCGGCCGTCGGTTTCTAGCCCATGCAGGCGCAGGGCGTCGAAATATCCGGCCATGCGGTCGGTAACGGACGTGGAAATACCTTCTAGGCCGATGAAGGCGATGCGTTGACATCCCTGGCGGATGAGGTGGTCGGTTAGTAAAAACGCGCCACGGCGGTTGTCGTAGCCGATACGCGTAAATTCGCTTCGGTCCGGTTGCGGCACAATATCGCGGTCAATTAAAACCACACTTAAGCCAGCCTCTCTGAGCATGTCGACGGCAATGCGGTTTGTGCTGTTCTGTTCTGGCGGCAGGTGGGCTGGGTAATAGAGCACTCCTTTGACGCCACTAGCGATGACATGCTGAGCAGCCTCGATGATCCTCACTTGGGTATCGTCCTCGCCGCGAACCGATAAAGCAACCGTTCTTCTGTAAAAAAGAGATTTCCTTTTAGGGCGGTTCAAT
>CAZISU010000744.1:0-4031 GCA_964541935.1 uncultured Planctomycetaceae bacterium
CCGCTGTCTAGCGCTAACGAGTTGGTTCGAAACGCCGGGCCTGGTTGCTCTTGAAGCCGCCATGTCGGGCGTGCCGCTGGTCTTGCCCCGTGGCGGATCGGCGTATGAATATTTTGGCGATCAGGCACTGTATGTCGGGCCGCATAATCTGCCGGAAATCCGTTCCGCCGTGCGGCAGGCGTTCCACTCCGCACGCAACGACGCCCTAGCCCGACGCGTGCGCGAACAGTTCACCTGGCAGTCCGCTGCCAGGGCAACGCAAAAGGCATACGACTTGGCCGTGAAACAGGACTAAAATGCAATCGAACAAACACAACTCGCACGAACGCCTCCGCCGCCGTCCCCTGGGCCGGTATCGCTACGTGCGGCTGCGATGGCGGGTTATGTTTTCGCTGATCGACACGCTCGGCTACATGCTGTTTGCTATTGCCCGCTTTCTCAAGCGGCCATTTTTCAACGTCCCAACAAAAAAGGCCGACGATCCGAGCCGCATTCTGCTCATCCAGTTGGACCACATGGGCGACGCAATTATCACAACCGTAATGCTGCCGCTCTTGCAACGTCGTTACCCCCGCGCGTCGATCGAAGTGCTTTGCGGGGCGTGGAACCGCGAACTGTTTCTGGCCATGGAGGAAGTCGACCGCGTACACATTTCACGGCTCAACCGCTTCATCCGCGGCGATTCATGTACGTTGTTCAACCGTTTCGCCTGGGCGGGCGCTGTCTTTTTGCAAGGTCTACGCCTGCGACGTCGAAAATACGATCTGGGCATAGACATGCGTGGCGAATTTCCACAGGCGCTCATGCTCTGGCTGGCCGGGGCTCGCCGTCGATTAGGCTGGACCAGTGGTGGAGGCGGGTTCCTGCTCACCGACACGCCGCCGTTTGTGCCTGACCGACCCGAGGTCGAATCGCGACTGGCTCTCCTAGCCGAACTGGGCATCACGCCCACCGATTCCAGTCAAGCCCTGCCGCGTTTCAAGCCAACCGCTGCGGCCGGGCAGAGTGTAGGGAACAAGCTCGACGAGTTGCAAATTGATAATCGACAGAAACGCGTAGCCTTGCACGTCTCGGCCGGCACCACCGCCAAACGCTGGCCGGTCGAACACTGGCGAACGCTGCTGGACATGTTGCTCGCAAGCGGCGTGCAGGTTTTCCTGGTCGGAGGGCCCGGCGACCGCGTGATATCGAAACGCATTCTCGGCGACCGTTGCCTTGCAGGAGTCGTGGATTTCACCGGCCGCCTGAGCGTTGTCGAACTGGCGGCCCTGCTCCAACGTGTAGACCTTTTGATCGGCGGAGATTCCGGCCCGGCACATCTGGCCGCCGCCGTCAAAACGCCGGTCGTTGCACTCTTCAGTGGCACCAACAATCATCGCCAATGGCAGCCATGTGGACCAGACGTTGCCGTGGTTCACCATCCGGTCGCTTGCAGCCCCTGTCATCGCGAACAGTGTCCGCTGGCCGCGCACCCGTGCATGCAAAAACTCGAACCGGCCCAAGTGGCAAGTGCCGCCGCTCGGTTTATTCCAATATATACTAACAACGATAATCGGGAGACTGCTATTCATGATAGCTCCACTTCGCCCGCCGCGCACGAAAAGGCCGCGCGGCGCACGACAATTATATGAAGCCCGCGACTTCGTGGCGGCCACGCTTTTGGGAAAGGACCGCGGCCCAAGCGAGACCGGCCCGAGCGTGACTCACCTCAAAGCCTGGACATTCGCCCTCTGGACGGTAGCCATCACGGCCGCCTACGGCTCGGCCATGCTGGGATGGTGGTAGCGGGCAAGATGAGCAGTGGATGGCTCTGATATTATGTGTATAAGCAATATGATTAACGAATTAATACTAACCCGAAGCGCAATCGAAGGGAGGAGCGACGTTTACCTTGCCGCCCTCCCTTCGATTGCGCTTCGGGTTAGTATCCCACTGAAACCTGAAACCTAAAGCCCAACCAACGTGCTAGACCAACTCCTTTCACTCCTAACCCTCACCACCCTCACCCTAGCCTCCTACGGCCTGGGCCGCCCCATCATGCGCGGGCTGGGTTTCAAGTCCGAAGACACTCTCTCGACCGTAGTTTGGAGCATTGCGGTCGGCCTGATCGTGGCCGGGCTGATACTCACCGGCATGGGACTGCTGGGCGTGTTGTATGTGCCGGTGATCGGTGTTTTGACATTGGCCGCCGGTTTCTGGGGCGTGGGCGAAATGGTTCGCGGCTACCTGCGCCGCTGCGAACAGGCAGTAAAACACGGCACGTCCGCCGCCGAAACGCACGCGACGTTGCCCGCCTGGCAGACGGCCCCGTGTTGGCTGCGACGCGGCATGGCCGTGTTGGCCGTCGTGGTTTGCATTGGCTCGCTCGTCGGCGCATTGGCTCCGCCCACGGCCGGCGACGCCTTATGCTATCACCTCACGTTGCCGAAGGTTTTCCTCGACCAGGGCACAATTAGCTACTTGCCATTCCAGGACAACTCGACGTTCCCCTTGCTGACCGAAATCTGGTACATGTGGGCCATGGCCATCGACAGCCCCACGGCCGCCGGGCTTGTGCACTGGGGGCTGGGCATTCTCTTGGCCTTGGCCACCGTACTCTTGGCCCGCCCCATCGTCGGGCGACAGTGGGCTTGGATCGCTGGTGGAGTGGTTTTGTTAGTACCGGGTATCAACAACCAGATGGGCGCCCCGTTGAACGACGTGTCACTGGCCGCCATGACCACGCTCTGCTTGGCCTCTTGGTGGAAGGGCGCTATTGAAGATGAGGGCCGCCGCTGGTTCTTGCTGGCGGGCCTGGCCGCGGCCGCGGCCGTGTCCACAAAATACATCGCCATGACGTTCGCACTGGCAGTTGGGGCGACGTGGATCTGGGCGATTTGCCGGCCCACGCTGCGACGAATACTCATGCGTCAAAGACGCGAAGAGTTTTCCGAAAAACGCAGCCACATCGGGCCCGACCGCCGTCGCACGCTACTGCTGGGCGCGGCGATTGTGGCCACGCTCACGGTTGCCCTGGGCGGTTCGTGGTACGCACGCGCCGCCTGGCATCGCGGCAACCCGGTCTACCCGTTCCTGAGCGAATTGCAACAAACCCCAGGGGCCGCCGCCGGGCTGGAAACTCTGCCGGCCAGTAAATCGCGTCTAGGCCGCACACCCTGGGCCTTGGCCTCCGCACCCTGGCACTTGACAATGCACCCCGAAAAATTTGGCGGACGCGGCCATCAACTCGGCGCGCTCTGGCTAGCCACACTGCCGGGCCTGTTCTTCACGCGGCGTCTGCGCGGCCTGGGCACGCTGCTGGCCATAGCCGCCACGTACACCGTCATCTGGTTCCTGCTACGCCAAAACGAACGCTTTTTGTTTCCAATCGTACCACTGCTGTCGGTAGCCTTGGTTTGGGTATGGATGGAAGTCCGCCGCCTGCCCCGCTTACCGCGCATGATCGTTATCGGCACGCAAGCCACCATTCTACTAGCCTGCGTAATGGCAGCCGGCACGCGACATTCCGACCGCCTGGCTGTAGCCCTGGGAGTCGAATCCCGCCAGAATTACCTCGCCCGCAGCGAGCCCACCCACGGCCCGGCCATGGTAGCAAACGCCATGCTGCGTCCCGGCGACCGCATCCTCAGCCAAGACTACCGCACGTTTTACTTCAACGCGCCCGTAGTACAAGAAAGCGTCTACCGCCGCGTAACCCGCTATCACGAAAAGCTCGCCACACCAAAAGATCTCGGCCGATCCCTGCGACTCGCCGGCTTCTCGCATCTTTTGCTCGTAGAGAACGTGGGTAAGCAGGGCCTGGAATTCGATTCCACCCTAACCCGCCTTGCCGACGCCGACCCATCAATCCGCCACATAATGGGCACCCCCTTCACAACGCAAGACGGCGAAAAAAGATACTACCGCCTCGTCGAGCTACCGCCCATCAGTACTCATCACGCTCCGCGTGATGTCGTAGGCCGGGTTGCAACCCGGCGGTGAGTTTATTATGACGGTCTAATTTGAAGCGAACGTAAGCAATGGCCATCGAT
>CAZISU010000745.1:0-4031 GCA_964541935.1 uncultured Planctomycetaceae bacterium
TTCTTTGCGGTTGTGGTGCTAAGCATAGCTTTGGTCGTAATGATCTTCAGCCCGCCCCAGCCCACCGCGCCGATAATATCTCAAGACGATGCAACGCCGGTCTCCACACCGACGGATAGCCAGGAAACACCCGAGTCAAAAAAACCATCGAGCGAAGCGGATACCACCGAAACGCCGTCCGTGCCGCCGAAACCAAAACAGCCGCCGATCATCAAAAAACCCGCTCCTAAAAAACCCGCTCCTAAAAAAACAGACCCCAAGAAAACCGAAGCGAAGCCCTCCAAGCCAATAATCCCAAATATTTCCTTACCGAAATTCTCCTTACCGAAATTTACAAAACCAAAGCAGGATCCCAAACCACAAAAGCCCAAAGCGGTCGATCCCTTCCACGAATTGCCGGCCGCGGTCGATTTGAAATTGCTGCCCGACACGGCTGGGCGTCCGCAAGCCGAACCTCATCCGGCTTCCCAGTTGGCCAAGCTACACCCCCGCGCCGATTCGACTTTACAGATTGACCTTATCGGCGGCGACTCGGCCTTGCCCCACGACGATCAGTTTGTGCTTCTTCCGGTCGAGGACAGCGGCAGCGAACCCACGTGGCTGGTGAGGCTGGAACACAGCCAGGCCGACAAGGACATGAACGACAGCGTAACCTCGATGGCAGCCTCGCAAGAATCGGTCGACGTGGCCAGGATCTGGTTTGGCCAGGGCGCATTGGCATTAGAATGGCTGCCAGACGCGGAGGCTAAAACCGCCAACCACCTGAAAAACTGTGCGCTGGATATAACCATCGACGGCAAGAAGCGAACCCTGCTGCTTAGCCTCCCACGGGTCGTGGAACCATTGACGGCCGACCTCAGCAGCGGCACGGCTACGCAAACGCTGTGCGGTGAATATCTACCCGACGTCAACAGCCTGCGTCTGGTCATAACGGCTCTGGAAGGCCCGAAGCCCGTCGGACGCATAAAACAAAATACAGTTATCAAAGCACGCGATAAGGCGGTTATCAAGATCAAGAATCTCGACCGCTTAGAGATCCGGGTTTCCTATGACGTCAAAGGCGGCCATACTTTGGTAACGCTCAAATGCTTCTATCAATTCAGCGGCGAGAAGCGATGGGTCTGGCTACGGGATGAAGAGTGGAATAAGCTCGAGTATTTGTACGATAGCTTACTGAAAACAAAGGGAAATCTCACAGACGCCATCAGCAGACAAAAGGGCAAACGATCCAGATCGTCATTTGCCCAGAAAAAACTCGAAAATATCAACAAGCGATTGGCAGAGCTGGAAGCATTAGGTGCCTTCAGAACAACGGTACACGGCAAAGGCAAACTCTTCTTCCGCGAATACGTTGAAGACGGTGACCGTAGTATCGAGCTAACCACCACGGACGCTTCCCCCGACAAGAAAGAAGGGAGCAAATGACAAACGATCTGGTACAAATTCTAAGCAAAAGCTCATCGGAAATTCACGACGCTTTTGCCGAACGGGTCGGTCGTTTGGAGTGCACCGCGCTGGGGCAAAACCCTCAATCGCTCGCTGCACTCATCAAGGCCCTGACCGCGACCGCCGAAGGCGATCAGACTGCCGCGCGGGGCTGGACCGAAGAAAACGTCGCGGCCGGCGACGATTGTTGCGCAGCGCTGACCGCCTTGGGTTGCCTGGAACGAGTGGTGCGATTTTTCGTCTTGCGTGAGTTCGACCAGAAACGTGCCATGCTAACGGCGCTGAACCAGTTGGGCGATGTCGTCGACCTTTTCCGCCGCTGTGTTGTAGAATCTGGAGCCGCCGATTCCTGCCGGTCGGATTCGTCCGCTGAAGCGTCCGGGCAGCAGACCGCACCAGGGCAGGCCCACGTCGATCAAGGCGGCCCCTGGCATAAGGCGCTGGCCGCCTTGACAGAACAGAGCGGCGACTGCATTTGCCTCACCGACCTGCAAGGCAAACCGTTCTACCTGAATGCCGTGGGGCGACGCTTGGTGGGCATGCCCGAAGGCAGCGGGATGAAAGGCATCCCCACGAGCCTGAAGGAATATCACGAACCGGAATTTTGGGCAGAGCTGCGCGACATGGCCTTGCCTGCCGTCAAACAGGACGGGTACTGGAAGGGGCGAGGGCAATTGCGCATCGCCGGTAGCAACGATCGCATTGATGTCGACACCACCGTGCTGCTGGTCAGCGATCTCACAAATGGGGATTCCATAAAAGGGGATGCAAGCAGCGGTAAAACACACGACGTCAAACCGATCTGCCTGGCCATCGTGCATCGCGATTGCGGGCACCTCTTGCGAGCCGAAAGGGCCCTGGAAGAGAGTCGTGCCCGCAAGACGGCCATCCTGGAATCGTCGCTGGACCCCATCATTACCATCGATCATCGCGGCATGATAACCGAATTCAATCGTGCCGCCGAACATGTCTTCGGCCGTTCGCGCACCGAAGTTCTCGGCACGCAACCGTCCGAGATTCTCTTCCCCGCCGCCAAGATCGCCGGCTATCAGAACCGCATCGACCGCTATCTCGATGCCGGCGAAGGCTCGCTCTTGAGCAAGCGAAACGAGGTCGTCGCCGTGCGCTCCAGCGGGCTGCCGTTCGAAGCCGAACTCACCATGACCATCAACCAAGAGCACGGCAACCCCGTGCTCACGTTCTTCGTTCGCGATATCAGCAAACGCAAGCGGGCCGAAGAAGAGCAACGCCGCCACGCTCAGGAACTTGAGCAATCCAATCGCGAGTTGGAACAGTTCGCCTACGTAGCTTCGCACGACTTGCAAGAACCGTTACGAAAGATCCGCACCTTCGGCGACCGGCTGCTGAGCTCTTACGGCGAAGCCCTGGACGATACGGGCCGCGATTGCCTGGGAAGAATGCAAAACGCGGCCGAGCGCATGCAAGCTCTTATCAAAGGCCTGTTGTCGCTATCGCGGATCACAACCCGCGCGGCCGAGTTCGCGTCCGTGGATCTGGGCAAGGTCGCGCGCGAAGTCGTCTCCGACCTGGAGGTTAAAATAGAACAGACCGGCGCGCGAGTCGAGGTCGGCAAACTGCCGGCCATTCAGGCCGACAGCCTGCAAATGCGGCAATTACTGCAAAACCTGATCGGAAACGCGCTGAAATTCCACCGCAAAGATGACCCGCCGGTGGTCGAAATCGATGCACAACTGGTCCGCGACAAACACAACCGACCGGTCACCGGCCCGCACTCGAACCAACAGTGCCGCCTGATCGTACGCGACAACGGCATCGGCTTCGACGAAAAATATCTCGACCGCATCTTCGACGTTTTTCAACGTTTGCACCCTCGTGACGTGCACGAAGGCACCGGTATCGGGCTGGCCATTTGCCGCAAAATCGTCGAACGCCACGGCGGCCAGATCACCGCCCAAAGCGCTCCCGAACAAGGAGCCAAGTTCGTGGTACTGCTGCCGCTGGTCCAAGAAACTACTCACGCAAAGGAACGCTGATTAATGTCGATGTCGGAGTATGTGCAAACTTTCACGATCCTGATGGCGGACGATGACGAAGAAGACTGCCTGCTGGCAAAAGACGCCCTGGCTGAGGCCGGGCTGCCGCACCAGATCCGCTTCGTCGCCGACGGCGAGGAACTGCTCGACTATTTGCAAGGCGCGGGCGATTTCGCCCAACCCCGGATCACGCCCCGCCCCGACCTGATACTCTTGGACTTGAACATGCCCAGGAGAGACGGCCGTGAGGCGTTGCGCATGCTCAAAAGCGACAAACAACTGCAAAAAATACCGGTCGTCGTGCTCACGACATCCACCGCTCAGAGCGACATCAGCTACTCGTACAACGTCGGCGCCAGCTCCTACATCGCCAAACCAACAAGCTTCCGGGGCTGGATTGAATTGCTCGAGACACTTACCCAGTACTGGTTCAAACTCGTGGAACTGCCGGGTTGGAAATAAAAACCGTAACGTTCGCAAAGCATCTGGCCGTCTGGCCGAGAATATGATTAGACAGCACGTACGAATACTGCTTATCGAAGACGATCCCGACGACGTTTGGGTGATGCG
>CAZISU010000746.1:0-4021 GCA_964541935.1 uncultured Planctomycetaceae bacterium
TCTTGGCGAACCACATCGGCCTTCAAGCGGCAGCATTGGGCCACTACGTCAACCAGCAACTCGTGGTCGCGTCGCAGCAGCCGCTCGACGTTGTTCTCAAAAAGCTCGAACAGGTCGGCGTCGAGGATAACGCCATACTTAATGACCTCGCCCAGGCCGGCCAAAAACTCGCGTTCTGGCAGCGTATCAAGAGTGGCCGTATCGATCATCACGCCCATGGGCTGCAAGAACGCGCCCACCATGTTTTTGGCATTGGGCAGATTCACACCCACCTTGCCGCCCACCGAGCTGTCGACCTGTGCCAGTAGCGACGTGGGCACCTGCAAGAACCTGATCCCGCGTGCGAACGTGGCGGCAATGAACCCGGCCAGATCGCCCACCACACCGCCGCCCACGGCCACCACGACCGTCTTGCGATCGGCGCCCAGGTCTAAGAACCCCTGCCACAGTCCGGCGGCCATGTCGACCGACTTGGTCGGCTCGCCCGGCTCGACAGAAATCATGTCGACCTCAAGCGACTCGCGTCCCAGGCTCTCGGCCACGGCCGTTGCGTGCGGCTCCTGCACGTTGTTGTCGGTGATCACAATCGCGTGCGTAACATCGCCGCGCGCGACCAGAAAAGGCCCGGTTTCGTCAATATTACCGGTCCCGATTTCAATGTCATAGCTCCGCTCGGCCAACTCGACTCGCACGGTTTGGGTAGAATCGCTCACGATAATATTACCTGTATCTTGTAGGAAGCCGGATCGAAACCCGACTATGAATAATAATGTCGAATGAGGAAATCAGAATGAAGAATGAATTAGGAATAAAAAATGCTCAAATGCCGAAAAGTTACTTCAAACCTAACGGTGCGTTACGGATTCACTCTATTTCTTAATTTACTCATTCCTAATTCATTCTTCATTCGACATTCCCTCCGCCCCCATTCTACCTCAAGCCCGATCCACCGGAAAGGACATCACTTCGGCGATGCAGCTTGCCCCCGCGGCAATCATTACCAGACGGTCGAAGCCCAGGGCAACGCCGGTCGAGGCCGGTAGCCCGGCGTCCATGGCGGAGAGCAGGCGGCTGGTTTCCGGCAGTTTCGCCTTGCCGTCGGCCTCGCGCTGGCGATTCACATCGGCATTGCGGCGTCGCAGCTCGTCGGCGTCGGTGAGTTCGTGATAGCCGTTGGCCAGCTCGATGCCGTCGACATATAGCTCGAAACGCTCGGCAACGGGGGCATGCGGCTCATTTGTGCGAATGCGTGCCAGGGCGGCCTGCGTAGCCGGATAGTCGTACATGATCGCGGGCCCGCCGTTGCCCGATTGAGATTGCCCTAAATACGGCTCCACGCACTCGACCAGCAACAGATCGAGCCAACCGTCGCGGTCGGCCGGGTCGAGGCTTGCCAGCGGGTCGATACCGTTTTCCACGACGGCCTGTCGCAGTGTGTCGGAATCGGCCGTGTGTGGGTCGATGCCCACATGATGTAAAAAGGCTTCGCGGTAGCTGATCGGCACGGCCCGTCCGCGTCCCAGTGTGGCCTCGGCCAGTTCGCCCAACAGCCGCATGCCCTCTTCCAGTCCGTCGTCCGTGCGATACCATTCGAGCATGGTAAACTCGGGGTTGTGCATAGCCCCACGTTCCTCGCGGCGGAAGGCTCGCGTGATTTGGTAGATGGCTTCGCCACCCGCCGCCAAGAGCCGCTTCATGGCAAACTCGGGCGAGGTCTGCAACCAGAGCCTTTGCGATGAAGCGGTTTGCCCAGCCGAATCCTCGACCCAAAACGGATCGAGGTGCCGATCGACCACCGTGTCGGCCGAAAGCAACGGCGTTTCCACCTCCAAAAAACCGCGACTATCGAAAAACTCGCGCACACATCGCAGCAGCCGTGCACGGAGACGCAAATTCTTCCAGTCGGCGGTGGGGCGAAAGTCGTTATCACTCATACAGTTGCACAAGTTTGAGTGAAACACCGAAAAAAACAAATGTTAGCCCAGTCGCTTGCGACGGCATGTTTTTCAGCGATTACTGACATATTTGCCCAATACTGGCGTATTTCCGTCATCGTTTCGCTTAATAATAATCAGCATTCAAAAGCGGCCGCGAGCGGCTCGGCTATCAAGATAGTCAAGCCTTAACCCGCTCGATATACTCTCCGCTACGCGTATCGACTCGAATCAACTCGCCGATTTCCACGAAGGCCGGGCAGATGATTTCCGCGCCGGTTTCCATTTTTACGGGCTTGGTGAGATTACTGGCAGTGTTGCCTTTCACACCCGGCTCGCAGTATTCGATTTGTAGGACCACGTGGTTGGGCGGGGTGATGGTGATGGGGTTTTCGTTGAAGAGTATCATGCTGCAATTCATGCCCTCTTTGAGGTACTTCCAGGCGTCGTCGACCTGTTCGGCCGACAGCTCATACTGTTCGTAGTCTTCGTTGTTCATGAAGACGAACTGGTCACCCTGGCGGTAGAGATATTGTGCGTCGATTTCCTCGATTTCGGCCGCCTCGAGCGATTCGCCACTCTTATAGGTGCGGTCGAGCACCGTGCCGCGGAGCAGGTTCCGCAAGCGACACTTATACATGGCTTGCCCCTTGCCCGGCTTGACGAAATTGCACTCGATCATCAAATAGGGATCGCCATCGATTTGGACCTTCAAGCCTTTTCGAAAATCACTCGTATTGATATTTGCCACGATCGTTTTCCCGTTTCTCTTGCTTTATGGAAGAATATGGTTGTGGTACGATTAGGCGTACCATGTGTAATCCAAACGCTATCTTGAATCAAAATGTTTTTGCGTCAAAGTCCGTGTCGCAGGGCAATCAAACCGACGGTATTTCCGGCGATTGGCAAACGGTGTTGGCCGACGCCGTTCGTGACCCTGCCGAACTCCGTCGGTTGGTGGGCGTTGGGCCCGATACCGATATTGACGAGCAACCGGCGGCCGATACTCCATTTGGCGTATTGGTCCCGCGAACCTTTCTGGCCCGTATGCGAGCCGGCGACCATCGCGACCCGTTGCTTTTGCAAGTAATGCCGCAACCGGCCGAAAACCTTCGCCGCGAGGGGTTTAGCACCGACCCGCTATGCGAATCCGCCGGCGCTACTCCCTGTCTGCTGCAAAAATACAAAGGCCGATCCCTCATACTAACAACAGCCGCTTGTGGCGTCCACTGCCGCTACTGCTTCCGGCGGCATCTCCCCCACCAGGATGGCAGTGTAAAACGGCCCCTGCTCGAACGGCCCCTGCTCAAACGGCTTGGCGTGGCAATCCACCGCATCGAAACCGATCCATCCATCCACGAAGTTATCCTCAGCGGCGGCGATCCACTCACAATCGCAGACGAGCAGTTTGCCCAATTGGTCGCGAAACTCGCCGAAATCAAGCACTTACGCCGTCTGCGGGTGCACACCCGTCTGCCCATCGTGATCCCCCAGCGGATAACCGAGGAGCTGGTCGCTGTGCTCAAATCTACCCGCCTAGTGACGACTGTAGTTGTACAGTCAAACCACCCGGCGGAGCTATGCGAGCAGGTCGCAGCGGCCCTGGGCAGCCTGATCGATGCCGGGGTGCCGGTACTTTGCCAGTCGGTGTTGCTGGCCGGGGTGAACGACAAGCTGGAGGTTCTCGCCGGGCTGTGCGAGCGGCTCATCGACTGTCGGGTCATGCCGTACTACCTGCACCAGCTAGACCGTGTGGCTGGGGCGGCCCATTTCGAGGTTTCGCATCGACGCGGCTTGGAACTGATCGCAGAACTTCGCGAACTATTGCCCGGCTACGCTGTGCCGCGGTATGTTCGCGAGGTGCCCGGGGCGACGCATAAGAAGGTGCTGGGGTAGAACATGTCTTCCTAAAATATTGGTTCTTCACGGAATGCAGTGGGTGACAAATTGAAGTTGTATGCAACGTATGTTAGCCCATGATCTCACGCAAAGGCACAAAGCCGCAAAGAAACTATATTTCAGAAACCATCAGAAGTACGGTTTCCTTGTATATTTCAGTAGAGCCACACAGCGCGGTTTTTTGTATA
>CAZISU010000747.1:0-4018 GCA_964541935.1 uncultured Planctomycetaceae bacterium
CGAATCGTCGCGCCAGGCTTGCGATCCACAGTATTGTCCGGCCCGGGACGCTCTCCCAGGTGAAGCGTGACACGTTCTCCGCCAAGTGAACTGGTGGCAGTCAGCTTCACCGTACCATAGGCCGCGCGGCCAAAATCGACGAACCAGTGCCCCGCTCCTTTCTTGACCAACCGAACCGGAGAGACTTCGTTTTGTTCAAGCGGATAGCGCGGCGTGCTGCAACGCTGCTCGAGGCTGCGATTGTTTTGCCCCTCGTCGCGATGGTTACCCGTGCGTAGGTTACCCGTGTGAAAGATCTGCTCTTGCGACCAAGGGGCAACCCGACCGTTTTCGTCCCAAGTACGCACTTTCCAGCAGTATGAACGTTCGGAAACCAGCGGCTGGCCTTGATATTCGACGGCAACGCTGTGGTCCGAATCGACTTTGCCGGAATCCCATACGATGCCGAGTCCACTGCCCGATGCTTTTGAATAATACCCCACCATAATCTGATAAGCGCTCTGTTTGCTGCCACGATGATGCAAGGGCACAATCCAGGTGAATTCGGGTTGCGGGTCGCTGATCTTCGTTCGCTCGGGCATGGACATCAATTCGCACATCAGTCCGCTTGGGCATGCGCGTTGGCCAACGCGATTTTTCTCCGCGATAGTCTCCGCAGAGGCGGCCAGCGACAAAAAAGCAACCATACCCAGAGGTAAGATGAATGCAGAAAGTGAACGACGATGTAACATGCGATTGATCCACTGTGGCTGAGCGTATCGGCAGTAAAGTACTACGAGCAATCTTATAGATTATGTCCAACCAAACAGCGGATGTCAAGCATCTTAGCGCCCACACAGGGCTTCCCAAGTTGGACTGGACCATTAGCACGAGATTTGCGAGAATTGCACCCGGCAGCCAATCAACTGCAACCTCGTTAAAACCTTAGTTCCCTTCTGTAATTTCAAAATGACAAAAATGCAAAAACGCACGATTAACGGAATTGAAATTGCCTTTATCGAGCGGGGCAGCGGCCCGGTGTTGCTGTTGCTTCACGGGTTTCCGCTCGACCATTCCATGTGGGACGCGCAGATCGACGTCTTCGCCGAGCAATACTGCGTGATTGCCGTCGACTTGCGGGGCTTTGGCCAAAGCCAGATTGTCACTGGCACGACCGATATGGAACTTATGGCCGACGACCTGCCCGCTTTGCTCGATTCGCTCGGGATCAACGAGCCGATCGTCCTGGCCGGGCTCTCGATGGGCGGGTACGTTGCCTTCCAATTCGCTCTGAAGTATGCCGAGCGACTACGCGGCCTGATCCTTTGCGACACTCGGGCGATGGGCGACACGCCCGAAGTTGCTGCCGGGCGACGTCAGGCGGCCGAGCAAGTTATGGCCGACGGGCCGCAGTCGCTGGTCGAAGCGATGATGCCTCGCCTGTTCGCCGCGGAGACCGTCGAGCAGCATCCGGACGTTGTCGATTCGCTACGTCGTGTGATGATGGCAACCGACCGGCAAACAGTAGCCGCCGCCGCGCGGGGCATGGCCCGCCGCCCTGACGTTCGGGCGCAACTGGGAGAAATTGAGTGCCCCACGCTGGTGATCGTGGGTGAGCACGACGCCATATCGCCGGTGGATGAGATGCAAGCCATAGCCGCAGGGATTGCCGGCAGCCGTTTCGTCGAAATTGCCGGCAGCGGACACATGTCGCCCATGGAAAAACCCGACGCGTTCAACGCGGTGGTGCTGGAATTTCTCGCGGATATGCAGGCTATGGGATCTTGAAAAGCGATTGGCTTTTTACAATCGCGTAGTCGTCGGGGAAGGTGTGGAAAGCTTGCACCAGCAGCGTGCGATTGCGAGACTCGACGTTGATGTAGCTCAAGGCGCCCAACGCCATGCGTCCGCTGGAATCGAACTTGTGCAGCATCCCCTGCCGCATGCCATCCTGGCATAGTTCGTGTTGGAAGGTCCAGAAAATTTCCGGATCGACGGGCTCCAACTGGAAGCTGACGTGATAGTTGATACCGCCACGGCACTCAACGGAATCGTTACGTTGGCCTCGTAGGCGGGCCGAAAGCAGCCGCCTGCGCTCGGGCAAGGGGTGATGTGCCGAGGTAGCAACTTCGGTAAGCGTAAGGCCGGCGTAGGACCATGTTACTACGTGTCCGGCCGTGGTAATATCGATCTTTGCCTTGTACTTCCCACGCTCGACAGTGCGAGTTTGGCAAACCTCGAAAAGTTCCGGATGCAAGGCGCGACCATATACCTGGAAGACCAGTTCCGCAACTTTCGGTCGGGTGGTTATCACAACTACTGTCCTTGGGAGAATACTTGCAGCCGCTGAAGACGGACGCGGCACGTTCGATACTTGTATTATATACCGACTTCACCGATAGCACAAAGGGCGTTTTTTCTTATGCCAATTCGCCACGAAACATGCACAAATTTTCGGTCGTAAGACAGCCATTTTGCTCTTGACAAACGGTAACTTCTGTTTTTACTGCCGCAGGGGCTTGACATCAGCGGGTTTTGGCTGTTCAACAACTGGACCGCCGTTCAGTGGCTGAAAATTATTTGAATCTAAACGATTCTCCGTTGTGTTGCACGCCATACCGTTTTGCTATCATGCATGCAGATTCTACCTTTAACGAAAGTCGAAAAATGGCCAAAACAGTCACTCGTCGAAATGCGATTTCAAAAACCGTCACGACTGCCGCGGCGTGGGCAACCGCGTCTCAAACAATAGAAAGTGCCTTGGCCGCGAAAAACCACGTCGACGGTGAACGGAACCAGCCGGCCCCCGTCGAGGCCGATACGCTCCTGCAAGGCGGGACCATTGTCGACGGCAGCGGATCGCCTCCGTTGCTGGGCGATGTTGCCTTGCGCGGGGATAAAATTGTGGCCGTGGGGCGATTCGTCACCAAGAAAGCCGCGAAACGCATCGACTGTCGCGGGCTGATCGTCGCGCCCGGCTTTTGCGACGCCCACACGCACTGCGACCGAACGGTTATCTCACCCAAAACAAGAAATAATACGGCCTACATAAAACAAGGTGTGTCGACCGTGATAACGGGAAACTGTGGCTTGGGACCGGCCGACGTCGGCAAATTCCTCGCACACATAGATGAGCATCCGCCGGGCACAAACATGGCGCATCTGGCCGCCTACGGCCCCATCCGTCAAATCGCGATGAAGAATGCCGCGCGACGCCCCAGCAAAGAAGAGCTGACCGCCTTGCGCAAGCAAACCCGGCTCGCCATCAGCGCCGGCGCTAGGGGACTGTCGACCGGACTGGCCTATGAATGGAACTCGCACGCCGACATCAACGAACTGGTAGAAGTCTGCAAGGTTGTGGCCGATCACGGCGGCCTATATGCAACCCACATGCGCAACGAAAGCGAAACCATAATCGAGGCCCTCGACGAAGCCCTCGCCATCGGAACCCGTGCCAAACTGCCCGTCCACATCTCGCACTTCAAAACCTCGGGGAAACCCAGTTGGAGCCTCATGAGTCGCGCCATTGCTCGCATCGAAAAGGCTCGCCAAAACGGACAACGCGTCACGGCCGACCAGTACCCCTACCCGGCCAGCTCGACAGCACTGCGCATGTACCTCCTGCCCTCGAATAAAATACCAGGCGGAAATCGTAACCTTAAAAAACGCATGGCAAAAGACGCGGGGCTCAAGGACAAGCTCAACAAACTGGTGCAAAAACAACTCGACCGCTATGCAAAAATCGTCTTCCCAGCTAAAAATAAAACAGTGCGGCAATTAGTCAAAGAACAGGGGCAAGACCTGTTGGATTTCGCCATCGCCAACCAGTCCCAGTCGGTGGTCTGCTTTTCAATGTGCGAAGAGAACGTGCGCCTCGTCATGCAAAACGATTGGGTGGCCACGGGCTCGGACGGACCCGTCCCGCACCCGCGCACATACGGGTCGTTCCCCCGCAAATTCCACCGCTACGTCGTCGAGGAAAAACTACTCACGCTCGAAAAGGCCGTGCGGCAGTCCTCGGGCCTGGTGGCCGATATTT
>CAZISU010000748.1:0-4012 GCA_964541935.1 uncultured Planctomycetaceae bacterium
GCAACTGCTCGGGCCGCAGCCTCTGGTACCGCAGCATCCGCTCAGGCCAACCACTAGCACGACTGCCAGCATCAAAAATAGGGTTTGTTTCATCGTGAAATTTCCTTTCCGCGCGGATTTCTTCCGGCGCGACTGGGTCTTTTCTATCTGGGTCAAAACGGGTCTCCTTCAATTCAGATCGGCCGGGTATTCCGCAGAGTCCAGAAAATCGTCAGAACTAGTCTTTTCCGCAGGATTATTACCACCACTCCCACCGAAATAACTGCGCCAGAACGACTTTATGCAGTACCGCAGAGGGGGTGTGAAGGCGAAGCCCCAGCCACCCATCACAAGTCGCAGTTTTTCAACGGGCTTCTAGACGACGGGGGGTTTGGATGATACGTTGAAGGCGTGTTACGCGTTCTGTAGAATGCGGTCTAACGGTGAGAAACTTCTGGTTGCATCAATCCAATACATCGAACGGATAATCGAGCAATACAATCGGGCAACCGAGGCGAACTACGCCACGCCCGGTCGCTACGACTACGACGAATCGGATCCACCCGGCCAGGGCACTGTGGTTTGGCTGACCCCGGAACTGGCCGACGAGGTGATCGTCACCGGCGACCTGCACGGTCATCGGCGGCACTTCAACGCGATCCGCAAAATTGCCGCCTTGGACACAAACCCCCGCCGCCACCTCGTCCTGCAAGAGGTCTGCCACGGCGGACCGACTTATCCGCAAAACGGCGGCTGCATGTCGCACGCCATGCTCGAAGACGTGGCCAAGCTCAAGGCCACCTTCCCCAAACAGGTCCATTTTCTGATGGGCAACCACGAGTTGGCCGAAATCACCGAATATCCCATCCAGAAGAACCGGCAGATGCTCAATCTTAGCTTCCGCCTGGGCATGCAACAGATGTACGGGCCGGCCGCCGACAAGGTCCGCGAGGCCTATGTCGAGTTCCTGCAAAGCTGCCCGCTGGCCGTCCGTCTGCCCCACGGCGAGTTCATCTCGCACAGCATCCCCGAGCACTCCGACTGCCCCGGATTCGACAATACCATCTTCACCCGCCCGCTCGATCCGGCCGAGTTGTACGAGCGTTCCAGCATCTTCGATCTACTTTGGGGACGCGACTACCGAGCGGAAAACGCAATCGCCTTCGCCAAAATTGTCGATGCCAGGATACTCATCAACGGCCACGAGCCCTGCACCGAAGGCTACGCCGCGCCCAATGACGTGCAAGTCATCCTGGATTGCTGCGGCGAAAAAGGCTGCTATTTAACGCTGCCCACCGACAGGGAGCTGTCGCATGACGAAATCGTCGCACGGATCGGAAATCTTGACTGATGCACAAATCCGTGCCGTAAACTCATTGGACTCGGTTAATGCAACCGAGACCAAGCGGTCCGCGTCTTCCGGCGCGGGGTGGTCGATTCTATCTATCATCAGCGCGTGTGGCGGCATTGCCGCCAAGTGGTTTCACGACGAGTTGGCCTTAGTCCTGGCCAAAACAGCGGCAAAAGGCAGTCATGGTCCGGATTTCATGATTCATAAAATCGCAAGCTTCATGATGTGGACCGCGACCATCCTCACCATCGTCGCGGTTTTGGCGGCCGTGTTTGCCTGCCGTATCGACAAATCGACGATCCGGCGGACCATCGTCGTGGTTTTGTCCGCCGCGTCGTTATTGTATTGGTTCATACTTGTTTGATAGCCGCCCCAGCCGAGCCTTTGCCAATGTCGAACCAACAACAGCCACCGCCGCGACGCCGCTGGCAATACAGCATCGGCACGATGCTGCTGATCATGATCCCCTTCAGCGTTCTAGCCGGCGCGCTTGCCGGAATGCTCGACCCGGAAAATAGCGGTACGGGTCTACCGCGTGCGTTCTACGTCGTCCTGGCCGTAATTGCCCCCATGGGCCTGATGGTCGCGTTGAGCGTGGTTCTCGTCTTGCGAAAATGGCTCGCCAACAAAAAACGCAGATAATATCGTAGGGTGCGTCCGCGACGCACCAAAATACTATCCCGTTAGATCCCGTAAATTCCGTCAAAATTTTGGGGTACCCAAGGTGCGTCGCGGACGCACCCTACTTCTACTTCCCGCTCGGCAATTCCTTGATGCGTAGATTGCGGAACTCGAGGCGGCATCCGTGGCCCAGGAACCCGAGGTGTCCCGACGGGCGGAAGCGCCCGGGGTGATCCTTGCCGTCCATGGTCCCATCACGTGTGGTTTCCAGGTCGCCCTCGACGATGACCTTGCCGTTGACCGTGACCTTGATCTTTGTGCCGTCGCAGACGATCTCTTCGCTGTTCCACTGGCCGACCGGGTTGAGCGATCCGCGTTTGGCCGCAAAGATGCCATAGATCGAACCGTGATACTGATACGGCTGCAGGTTTTTATAAACGTCGGCCGTGTCGTCGAGCACCTGGCTCTCCATGCCCGCATATGCCGCGTTGCCTTGGGCAGGCGCCCGCAAAGCTATGCCATTATTCCCGCCGGGCGGCAATTTGAATTCGAAACGCAGCGCGAAATTCGCGTATTCCTTCTTCGTATAGAGATGTCCGCCGCCTTTTTTCTTGCAAATAATGGCGCCGTCTTCGACCGCATGGCCTGGCAAATTGCCCTGCCATCCGTCCAGGGTTTTGCCGTCGAAGATGCTCACAAAGCCCTCTTCCTTGTTTTTCTTTTCGGCTGGCAATTCCTTGATGCGGATGTTGCGGAACTCGGTGTGCTCGTTGTGCCCGCACAGGGCCAGATAGCCTTTCTCGCGGAGCAGGCCGGTAAGTTTGTGACCGTGGATCTCCTTGGGGCCGACCTTCGAGAGGTCGACATCGGTAATCAGCGTGCCGTTGAGCGTGACTTTGATGCGCGGCCCGTCGGCGACGATCTGCATCTTGTTCCATTGCCAGGCCGGTTTCACATGCCCGCGTTTGGGGGCCGAAACACCGTAAACCGCGCCCGTGAATTGAAACGGTTTGAGATCCTTATAGCTGGGATGCTCGTCGTCGAGGACCTGGATCTCCATGCCCACATAGGCCGGTTCGCCTTTTAGCTTTGTTCGCAGTCCTACGCCGTTGTTCCCGCCCGGTTCGTTGCGAAACTCCAACTCAAGCACGAAATTGGCATACTCTTTATCGGTAAATAATGTACCGTGTGCTCCCTTGGTGGAAATCAGCGCGCCGTCTTTTACTTGATACGAGTCCGTTGCGCCCTGCCAGCCGTCCAGGTTCTTACCGTTAAAGAGCGAAACGAATCCTTCCTCCGCTTTTTCGGCAGCCATCGTCGAGGAGACGCCGAGCATCAAAATTGCCACTGTCAAAACCAAAGCCCGCTTAATAGTCAAGTGTCGTTGCATCATCGAATCTCCATTACAAATTGGTGGGGGAAAACGGGGAGGGGGAGGTTGTTAAACTATGGGTCTACTAAATTGTCTCGTCTATTCTACGTTGCTATTTTTCACATCGCCCATGCGACGAATCTCTTCGGTGTTCCGCATCGAGCAGAACTTTGGGCCGCACATCGTGCAGAAGTGCGTGTCCGTTTCGTTATCATTTGAACTCTTATCGTCGGCCTTGGCTGCCGCGGCCAACGACTCTTGGCGAATCGTCCGCGCACGCTCCGGATCGAGCGACAGGCGGAACTGTTCGTCCCAGTCGAACTCGTAACGCGCTTTGCTCAGCGCGTCATCGCGTTCCCGCGCACCCGGCCGGCCCCGCGCCAAGTCGGCCGCATGGGCCGCAATTTTATGGGCGATGACGCCTTCGCGAACGTCTTCCAAGTCTGGCAGTCCCAGATGCTCCTTGGGCGTAACGTAGCAAAGCATGGCCACGCCCCGCCAAGCCGCCAACGCGCCGCCGATGGCGCTGGTAATGTGATCGTAGCCCGGCGAAATATCGGTGACCAACGGGCCCAACACATAGAACGGCGCCTCGTGGCAGCACTCCATCTGCCGCTCGACGTTCATCTCGATCTGATCCATGGGCACGTGTCCCGGCCCTTCGACCATCACCTGGCAACCGCGTTCCC